>CALBSZ010000600.1 GCA_937967665.1 uncultured Planctomycetaceae bacterium | reverse complement strand
AGGCGTGAAAATACAAGCACGCAGCGCGAGCAAGTGCGTTTTCTCCGGGATTTCGCCACTTACTCACTCGCTTGCGCGTCGTGCTTATACCAGCACCGCAACTTTAGGACACCGCCGGCACCGGGATTATTCGCGAACGCCTTCCCATCCTCGTTTCCCATCCTCGTTTCCCATCCTCGTTTCCCATCCTCGTACCATGGCTCCGCCGTGGAACGCCCTGCATCCGCGGCTCCGCCGCCCTCTGCCACTTCACCCGCCCGCCCCCTGCCCCCTGCTACCGACCATGGTATATTCAAAACCTGACGCCAATCCTCCGCCACTACCAATCCTCAGGGCACGCTCATGGGCTCCGCCGTACTGCAAACGACGCTGAGTGATCTTCCCGTTCGTCGCGGCAAGGTCCGCGATATCTACGATTTGGGAGACCAACTGCTGATGGTCAGCACGGACCGGATCAGCGCGTTTGACTGGGTATTGCCCACCGGAATCCCGGACAAGGGCCGCCTGCTGACCCAAATCAGCGCCTTCTGGTTCGACCGCCTGAATTTCCCGAATCACTTGCTCAGTACCGACGTGGACCCGGCCCTGCTCCCTGCGGGGACCGACCTGGAACCGCTTCAGGGCCGCAGCATGCTGGTGCGGAAATGCGACGTGGTTCCGATTGAATGCGTCGTCCGCGGATACCTGGACGGTTCCGGGTGGAAAGAATACCAGGTAGACGGAACCGTCTGCGGGATTTCGCTGCCGCCAGGATTAGTGCAGTGCTCGCCCTTGCCCGAACCCATTTTCACTCCGGCGACCAAAGAGGAAGAAGGGCACGATATCAACATTTCGTTCGACCGGATGTGCGAGATCGCAGGTCGCGAGGTCGCCCAGGAACTGCGCCAGCGCAGTATCGCTATCTACCAGCGCGGCGCCGAATACGCACGACAAAAAGGAATCATCATCGCGGATACGAAGTTCGAATGGGGCTTGTTTGACGGCGAACTGATTCTTATCGACGAAGTGCTCACTCCCGACAGTTCGCGTTTTTGGCCGGCGGACCAGTACGAGGCGGGTCATGGCCAGCCTTCATTTGATAAGCAATTTGTGCGCGACTGGCTCTCCGCTCAGGACTGGGACAAGAATAGTCCCCCCCCTGCCCTGCCCGCCGACGTGGTCGCCAGGACGCGAGCGAAGTATATCGAGGCGTACGAACTGCTGACCGGACAACCGTTCGCTTGGAAATGAACTCGCGCGGCCGCACGCGCGGGCCCGCGTAACAGCCCGTATTTCCGTCGTTTCCTCGAAAGACAATGTCTTCTCGTACCATGGCTCCGCCATGGTACGCCCTGTCCCCGTGGCTCCGCCGCCCTTCCCCGTCACCACCATCTGCTCCTCGTCCCCCGCTCCCATGGAATCGGTCTCCAGACCAGCTATTTCACCCCATGTCCTCCGTCCACGAACGTTCACATCCTTGCCGGATCGCTGAAATCCCGAGTGTTTGAGGGTTTTGGCTTTTTTCGCTTGATTTGCGAGTGCCCTTGAATCAAAGTGGAACGAAAAGGATGGAACACAGGACCATTCAGGCGAAAGGCGATAACGATTCCACGGCGAGTGCAATCGAAACTCGAATACCGGAATGCCGCCCGATGACGTGCAGAATACGTAACGAAAAGTGTTTCGATTTCTGAACGATGTTGCGGAATCGAAACATCGATGGTTACGAAATTGAAGCGACCACCGTGCCGCCGTCGCCAATTCTAGCTACCTAAACTCTTAGCGTGGAACACGTTATCTAGCGTGTTTCAATCTCTTGTCAATTCTTGGCATCGAAGGTGCAACAGAGGCAACTCCAGTCCTCCCGTCACTCGCCACACCGCACGGAGTTCCACCTTGTCCAAGTCCATCGCCAATTCTTCCGCTTCGTCCACTCCTTCCTCGCACGCAAATTCATCCCCAAGTCGTTTCAACGGATACCAATCCAAGAACGGCGAGACCACGAAGAAAGCGAGTCTGGCCGACTACGATGACTTCGACGACGACGATGAATTGGAAGCGGAAGACGAAGAACTCGAACAGATCAAGGACAAAGACGAGGAAGGATCGCCTGACACCACGGACGACCCGGTCCGCATGTACCTGATGCAGATGGGACAAATTCCGCTGCTGAATCGCAGCGAAGAGATCGAATCGGCGCAGGACATCGAGGGCGCTCGCGACCTCTACCGCACCAGCATGCTGGCCACCGATTACATGCTGCAGGGTGCCATGAACGCCCTGGAGAAAGTCCGCGACGGCGAACTGCGACTCGACCGGACCATCGAAGTCTCGGTGACGAACACCCAGGAAAAGAAACGCATCATGCGGCGGATTGTTCCCAATCTGAAGACGCTCCGACGCCTGCTGCTGGCCAACCACAAAGACTTTCGGGTCGCGATCAGCAAGAAGTTTTCCGCTGCCGAAAGGCACGACGCCTGGGTACGTCTCACCCGTCGCCGCCGCAAAGCCGTTCGGCTGGTTGAAGAAATGAACTTGCGAGCCAGTAAGCTGCAGCCGCTGTTCGAACGGATTCAGGAAATCTCCACACGCATGCAGAATCTGCGGGCGCAGATTCGCGAAGCCAATCTCAACGGCTTCTGCGCCGGCCGCACCGCCGACGAACTGCAGGGCGAACTTAACTACCTCATGCGAATTACCTTCGAGAGCCCGGCGACCCTGCAGCGGCGTATCGAAAAAACCCTGCGTTACCAGAAAAACTACGACGCCGCCAAACGACGGTTGTCCGCCGGAAACCTGCGACTGGTCGTGTCGATCGCCAAGAAGTATCGTAACCGGGGACTCAGCTTCCTGGACCTCATCCAGGAAGGAAATACAGGGTTGATGCGGGCCGTGGACAAATTCGAACACGCTCGCGGTTACAAATTTTCCACCTACGCCACCTGGTGGATTCGCCAGGCGATTACGCGAGCCATTGCGGATCAGAGTCGAACCATTCGGGTGCCCGTGCACATGATTGACACCATGAGCAAGGTTCGCACGGTCACCCGACAACTTGTTCAGGAACTCGGTCGCGAACCGACGCCGGAAGAAACGGCAACCCGCGCAGGCCTGTCGCTGGACGATACTCGCTGCATCATGAAGATGGCCCGGCAGCCTCTGTCGCTGGACCAGCCGGTCGGCGATCACGACGACAGCTACTTCGGTGAATTCCTGGAAGATTACCGCGACGTCGACCCGCTTTATGATACCAACCAGGAGGCGCTTAAAGGTCGCATCGAAGAGGCAATGGAAACACTCAACTATCGCGAACGCGAGATCCTGCGTTTGCGTTACGGCCTGACCGACGGCTATTCGTACACGCTGGAAGAGGTCGGTAAGATCTTCTCCGTGACCCGCGAACGCGTCCGGCAGATCGAATCCAAGGCCGTTCGCAAATTGCAGCAACCCTACCGCAGCCGTTCGCTGGCCGGCTTCCTGGACGCCGACGTGACCCTTGCTGAACAGACGGCCGAAGTTTAATACAACACTATTCCGAAGCGACGCTCCCAACCTGGTCGCAGCGAGGACGCATGAAGCGCCCTCGTTTTTTTTGCGCGCACACCGAACGCTACGATCCCCAAAACCGGCATGACTTCCGCAATTGGACAAACGTTCCCAGGGCGTTGCCCTGGGCTAGGCAAACAACGGGGCGTTGCCCCTAAAACAAAAACGCGCAACTTCAAAACTTGCGCTCCGAGCTTGTCTGACGACGGCTCCTGGCTCGTGAGCTAGACTTTACCAGTGCTTTGAAGTCTTCTTCTTCCTGGAGCGTATCCGATCATGCCCATCAAACGCCGGCCGCGAGCTTTCGCCATCATGGTGGTGCTATTCCTGCTGTCGACGCTGCTGGCGGTGTCGTATGCGATGATGTCGTCCCAGACGACGGGCGTTCTGATCCAGAACAATACCATTTACCGGTCGCAGGCCCGCCAGGCCGCCATGTCCGGTATGGGGGTCGCACTGCGCGAAATCAGCCGCGCTTCCTGGGCGGGCGTCGGCAGTTCGCTGTCAGGCAGTATCAGTGCCACCGATACCTACGCCGTGACCTTCGCTGTCGATGATACCATCCCCTGGAACGACCCGGACTACCTGTATCGCGTCAAGATCACCTCCACCGGGACGTCGACCAATCCCGATAATCCCACTCGGCCGTCCACGCATACCATTCAGGTGATCGTGCAGCTGGCGCCGGAAGCGATCACGCCCCAACCGGCGGACTGGGCGACGATGCAGCAATACACTTTCTATCAGTGGGACGATCAGGACTGCGATATCGATTTGCCCTTCCGCATCGAAGGCCCGGTTCGCTTCCAGAAAAAAGTCCAAATCGCCAAGAATTACCCCAGTACCAGCTTCCGTAAACCGGTGCGCGCACTGCTCGTGAAGACTACAGGACTCCTGCTCACCGACAACGAAAGCGATATCAAGTCGTTTCTGGTGGGCAAGGGATACACCGTCACAACGCTTTCGGAAGGCGCCAGTTCCAGTACCTTCGATACGTACACCAATGTTAATGACGTCGTTTACATCACGGAAGATTGCCTGTCGACGAACTTGAATACGAAACTCCGCGGCACGCACATCGGAGTCGTCTTTGAAGAAGTTTTGCTGGGCGACGAGTTTGGTCTTTACTCAAGCGGTGGAACATTAGACGAGCGCGAGTATCTGACTTCCAGCGGTAGCCACCCGATCACAGCTGGATTGTCAGGAACGAAGAAAATGTTCAATGATGATCAGCCTGTCACCACGATTGGCGGTACGAGAGCCGCCGCTCTGCAAATCCTGGGAACCTGGGGATCGACGGACGCATTGGGAGCGTTGGATCCCGGAAAAACACTTTACAACACGACGACCGGACTCAATTTCTCCAATGGACGTCGAGTGAAAATGCCGTGGGGCGGCAACGACTTCGACGCCGATGAGCTCAGCGGGGACGGCACCAAGCTGATCGAACAGGCCATGGAATGGGCGGGGGGCAACAGTCCCGCCGGACAGTACCTGGAAGACCTCAATCTGATCCGACTGAACTCGGGGGTCGATAACCGGCCTTTCAACGGCACGGTGACACTGCCGACATCGGATCAGAAGTCCGACGACCTCGCCGATTTGCAAGATCGGTTGGGAATCACTGTAATGAATGCGGCAAAGCAGGAGGTTCAATCGGATTGGGTTCAGCCGGAACAGGTGACAAGTTACCGTCTGTATCCGGGAGGACCAACCTATTCGGTTCCCGTGATCAGCGGTAGCGTCTATTCGGATCTGCTGCCTACGGCCACCAACCGCGCGCAACCGATTGCCAAGGAATAACTTGA
>CALBSZ010000599.1 GCA_937967665.1 uncultured Planctomycetaceae bacterium | reverse complement strand
TGTGTCGAATTCCCGCGGCACCGGCTACGGACTCCTCCGTGTCGGCGCGGGACAAATGAACCGCAGCCACAATCTGATCTACGGACATGCAACCGACCTCTATCGCACGCAACTGGCCGAATACGAGATCGTGGCGGATCCACTGTTCGCCGATGCCGCTAACGGAGACTACCACCCTTCGAAGTTTTCGAAGACGATCAACGCGGGGCTGAACATGCAGCAGGTCGCGTTCGACATGGACGGTGTCCAGCGGCCGATCGAGCATACTTCCGACATCGGCGCGTACGAATATCCTTCGGAACTCGGAATTCGCGGAATTCGAGAATGGACCGAAGCGGCCCGCCCGCTGGCACAGAATTAACTGCGGCCGATCACCGTGTCGAGCCTGGTATTTTTGCGATGCCAGGCTTTTTTCTTGCGCCTTGGCCCGGTTTTTGACCTAGACTTGAGTAGGCAGTGCCTCCAGGCGACTGCCTGCCACTCTTCGGTCCAGACTGCTCCCCTCCAGCGACCGGACGGACTTTTCACAGCCTACGATCGTAACCGCCAATTCGTTGCCGAAGCCCCCTCTATCATTCGGTATTGCGCACGAAGCGATCGGCAAGTCTCGGAGAAGGAACCATGCAATCTGTCAAAACCGCGAACCTGGCCCTGGTTGCGCTGTTGACGGTAACTCTGACTGCCGCCATCGAGACGCCGTCTAAGGCGTCTGAGGTGTCAGAACTACTGAAGAAGCACGACGGCCTGCGCTATAACGCCAGCCTGCATAAGTTCTATATGTACGTGAATGGCGCTCGCACGTGGAACGCGGCGAAGCAGCACGCGGACGGGATCAAGATCAAAGGCGTGGGCGGTACGCTGGTGGCCACGCGCTCGTCAAGCGAAGAGGCTTTTGTCGCGAAGATGTTGCGGGACGAAGGTGCCGCGGCGGTCTGGTACGGCGGCACCGACCAGGACCAAGAGGGACACTGGCGATGGGTTGACACGCAGGAACGCTTCTACGACCGCGCCAATCCGAGCGAAGGCGGATTCCGCAACTGGTTAAGCGGCCGTCCCAGAAATAATGCATCCATTAACTCGCTGCTCGCCATACGCTCGGGATCGACGACAACCTGGCAGGACGCGCCGCACACAAACACGTCAGTCAGCGGGTATGTGGCGCAATGGTACGGCGACGAAATGGGTGTCGACAACAGCAGCGACAACACGAAAGACTCGGATGTCGTCTACTTTTCCAGGACCGACAAATACTACCGCTGGATCGCCGGCAACTACCAATGGCCGGCCGCCAAACGCTTGGCCGAACAGCAGATCTACCGCGGCGTGAACGGACGGCTCGTCGAAATCTACTCTGGACCCGAAAACGCGTTTGTTCGGAAGCTGGCTCGGCGCAAGGAACGTGATTCCATCTGGCTGGGCGGCTCGGATTCCGAACGCGAGGGACGTTGGATCTGGGTAGGGTCGAAGATCCACTTTTCGAACCAGGGAAGGCGTGTTGGCGGCCGCTACCAGAACTGGAACCGAGGTGAACCGCAGAACGGCGGATCGGGCGACCGCGCGTGGGGAGACAAGTTCGGAGAAGACTACACGCGCATGGTCATGTACAACGGTAAGTGGACGGATCGGTCCACCTTGCAGCGCTTCAGCTTCGTGGTGGAGTGGAACGGCCGAGCTGTGAGGAATTCCAACGTCTACTACGTGCGGAAGTCTGGCGATGACAGCAACACCGGAAAATCGCCGGACCAGGCGTGGAAGACGTTGAGCCGCGCCGCGCGGCAGAACGTTCCCGCAGGTTCTCGCATCTATGTCGGCGCCGGGATCTACAACTCCGGCGGGACCTATGTCAATGTCTTGCATGAAGGTGAACCCCGAAGACCGATTCGCTGGATCGCGGATACCAGCGGCAGGTACACGGGCGATCGCGGTCGGGTGACGCTGCTCAGCGACAACTGGGTCGGGCTGCACCTCAGCGGCAAGAACCACGTTGAATTCGACGGGTTCTACTTCACCCGCAGCGATCACGTGAAGAAGCTGGACGCACAGGCACGCAAACAGGGTTCGCGCTACCTTTATCTGGCGGCGTACCCGTACGAAAGTATCGGAATCGCCTTTCGCAATTGTCACTTCCATGACTGTGACCGCGGCGTTTACGCGCAACCGAAGTGGGACCGCCGGAACCTGGGCTCCGAAGTGATCGTTGACAACTGTACGTTCACGGACAACGACTACGCCGGCGTAGCGGCCTGGCGCAGCCATGTTACGGTGAGCAACAGTACTTTTGAAAACAACGGCCAGTATGCCATTTTCAACTACAGCAATCCGTACAAGAGGCAGGAATTCACCGATTCACGACTGGTCGTCTCGGATTGCCAGATTTCGGGAGGCTCGAAAGGTACGACCTACGGGATCTATTCGCTCCGCTGTAACGTTGCCATTTCCAACGTGACCGCCACCGGCTGCCAGTACGGCACATACAACCGCGGCTACTACTATTCGGACGATCGCGGTCGGAAACAAAACGGCGAAAAAGAAGATATCGGCTCGGTCCGCATCACGAAAAGCCAGTTTAACGAGAATCGCATCCTGGGGGTGTATCTCGAAGCGGTCCCCGCTTCCACGATCAGGCAGGTCCAATGCAACGACAACACGGCCTACGGCTGCTATATCTGGAACTACAACCGCCATGATCGCAAGAAGCACTATCGGGCCAGCTACTCGAACATCGAGGCGAAACGCAATGGTGCCTACGGATATATTCATGGCTACGGGAAGGCAACACTGAAGAACTGCGTATTCGACAACAACAAGTATGTCGGCTTGTACGCTTACGACGTGCGACTGAGGCTGGAAAAGACCCACATTCGCAAGAACAAGTCATGCGGGCTCTATGCGAATCGCGCTGACTTCACGGTGGACGACACGCCGTTGGACGGCAACGGATACGGCATGTGGATCCAGGGCTATGCGGGCCTGGCCAAGAAGAAACGGCAAATCGCCGATGCCGTTGTCGACAACGTCAGGATTACCAACAGCACCTACGGCGCTATCTATTCGTCGTGGGCAAATCTGACTGTTAAAAATTCGACGCTCGTGAACAACGGCGACAACGGCATCTTGGGCTACATGGGCAACATCACGTTGACGAACAACCGTATTTCGGGACAGCGCAATTATGGTGTCTACGCCTGGTCATACGCCTATTACGCACCGTACCAACGGTACATGACTCCGAAAAAGCGGTTCTATGGCGATTCGCTGCGCAAGACAACCAAGAGCAAGAGGCGTTTTCACGAACTTGTGGTCAAGAACTGCCAGATCACGAAATGCGGCTACAGCGGTGTCACGGGCCACTATCTTGATGTGGTCGTGCAGGATACCAATATCCAAATGGCCAAGGTCAAGGACTACCAGGGACATTACGGCTACCTGGGTTACACGAACAAGAACTGCGACACGAATGTGACATTCAAGAACGTCACGGTTTCGAACGCCTACAAAAACGGCATCATGCCCTATTGCCAGAACGAAGCAAGCATGGACGTGGCCGTGATGGACACGAACATCAAGAAGGCGCGTTCTTACGGCATCTATTGCTATTACACTCCCAAGTTCAAGGTGGCACGTTGCAAGGTCGAAGACTCAGGCCACGGCATCGGCTGCTGGGGGCGTTACGGCAAGAACTATACGCTGACCGGTAGCAACGCACAGATCACGCAAACGAAACTAAACGGCAATCTTACGGGCATCTATGCCTGGGCAACCCACCTCACAACGAACGCGGTCGAGTTGCTTGACAACCGCACTTGCGGACTCCGCATGCAAAATTGCGACCCGCCGATACTGAAGAACACGGACATCAACAACAACGGCTACAACATCATCTTTCAGGCCAATGTCAACCAGGATCGGCCCAAACTGCAACTCGCCGATCGCACAATGCATTCGACGAAGTATTGGAATGTTTACACGTCTCACACCGATTTGACATTGGACAATGTCCACTTGACCAACGACGGCAGCGGCGGCGTGGTATGCCTGCGCGGCGACGCCACCATCCAGAACAGCAGCACCGACGGCGGCAGCTACGGATTCTACCATTACGCCCGGCGTCGCGACGGCAAACTCGCCAAGACGAAGATCGTGAAGAGCGACATTCGGAACGCGAAAGCCTACGGCGTCTACAGCTACTGGGCGGCGCGTCTGGACGTCGTCGATTCCAACCTGGAAGGCAACAACTACGGACTCGTTACGTACGGCGACTGGACTTCGGAGCCACTGGAATCGATCCAACTGGTGAATACCGAGATCCAAAACAACAACCGCGGAATTCATTCCATCTACAACCAACTGATCCTGGATAGTTGCGACAACATCAAGGGCAACAAAAGCGTTGCGGTCTACTCGGCGTATGGAGATGAAACGTTGAAGAACATGACCGGCATCCAGGACAACGGCTACAATTTGTACCTGATCGGCTATTCCGATCGGGAGGCGGCGAGGAACGAATTCGCGGACTTGGATTTCTCTCGCGCCCGATACTATGGTTTCACCAGCTACTATTACAACACGCTGTTGGAAAACTGTACGTTCAACGAATGCGGTGCCTATGGCCTTGTCTCGGTCGGCGGTGACCTGGAAGCGCGCGACTGCGAACTCACGGGGTCGCGAGGCAAAGGCGGTTACAGCTACGCGTGGCACTACCCCGAAAAGAAGAGCGGCAAGACAACGCTGGTCAGTACCACGGCCACGAAGAACGGTAGTTGGGCGTTCCTGACGTACCAAAGCGACCTGACGATGACCGACTGTACGATCAGCAACAATGGCGCCGGCGTCTACAACTATCGCCACATGACCAACACTCCCGTTACGTCATCGCTGATCGATACGACGACCTTCACGGGCAACGGCCACTACGCCCTGATCAACTACAACAATCACCTGACCATGCGAAACTGCCAGGTGTCGGGAAACAAGTTGCACGGAGCCCATTCGTATAGCTGGTTTGCCGACAGTACGCTGCCGCAAACCGACATCCAGAACTGTCGTTTTGACAGTAACGGCGGCTATGGCTTGATTAATCGCAGGTCGGACCTGGTGATGAAGAATTGCTCGCTGTCACGCAACGGCTCCCGCGGACATGGTCTCTACAGCCATAACCTGCGTCTGGACAAGTCGATTGGTTCGGCCAACATCTCGGATTGCCGCCTTGACAGTAATGCCAACTGGGGAGCCATGACTTACTATTCGCACGCGAGTTTCACGAACTGCTCGTTTTCCGGTTGTGGCAATGGTGTTTACAACTATGGCTATGACCAGAATCCCAACAACTACGCCGGCAGCCTGACGCTGAACAACTGCAATATGAGCAATAACTCGGGTCACGGTGCTCTTGGCCAGTACAATCAGTCGTTTGTCGTCCAGAATTCAACAGCCAGCCGCAACGGCAGCTACGGACTCTACAATCGCTGGAGCCACGACATGCGTGTCGACAATACGACCGTAGCCAGGAACAGTGTCTGGGGATTCATCAGTTACACGCGCGACGACGTCTTGATCCGCAATTCGCTGATTACAGACAACGGTTACGGCGCGTACCTTTACGGCACGGCCACCGGCCAAAACCGGCTCTGGAATGTCACCCTGGCCAACAACGGAAGCACGTACAATCTGTACCAGTACAACGGCAACCTGGACCTGCACAACTCGATTGTGTCGAGCTCTCGTGGTGCTGGTTATGGACTATTGCGAGTCGGTTCCGGTCAGATGAACCGCAGCCACAACCTGATCTACGGCCACGAGACGGATCTCTACCGCACGCGACTCGCCGAAACAGAAATTGTCGCCGACCCGCTCTTTGCCGATCCTGCCAACGGGAACTACCATGCCACGAAGTTCTCGAAGATGATCAATGCGGGAACGAACATGGCACAGGTTGCCTTCGACATGGACGGGGTTCAACGCCCAATCGAACACACGTCCGATATCGGGGCGTACGAGTATCCGTCCGAACTCGGAATTCGTGGTATCCGGGAATGGACCGAAGCCGCCCGTCCTCTGGCTGCAAATTGAACTCAATATTCGATCAACCGGCTCAGTCTTTCCTGCGGCAGTTGCGGCGTGTCCGAATCGCGAACGTCATAATCGGATTCCGCGGAAAAATCCTGCCACTTCACGGCGCGAGTCCCAAAAAAGAGCTATATAACCACAGCGTCTGGGTCTCGAACCGCATGCTGCCCTGAACGGCGGATGGACGAACACGCGAAAGCTCGCACTACCACAAGGAGTCGATTCATGTACCGAATCCATTTAAGCTTCGCGGTGCTGGGAACAGTTGCCGCTGTCATCGGCTGCTCCCAATCGCACGACCACGAGTCGGTTCCGATCCAGACACCGGTGAACCCGGTAAAGGCATCGTCGGCGGACACCTTCGCGCCTGTCGAAGACATTGTCGCGGACGCGGATTTAAGCATCGAGTCTCCTGAGACCCCGCAATTGCCCGAGGATCCCGAAATCATTCCGCCTCCAGATATTCAGATTCACCCGGAAGGTTTCCCCGATTTCGGCTTCTCCATCGACGGCGACGACGAACACGCGCCCCGCATGCCGGCCCTGCCGGGACTCGATGAAAGCGAAGGCCAACCAGTCCTGCCTGCGTTCGATCCGAGCAAGATGGCGCCTCACCCCAAGCTACCGCAAGCCATCCAAGAGTCGGAACTTCCCAGCATGCCAACCCCGCTGGGCCTGCCGTCAATTGAAGCCGCCGAATAATCGAAAGTGACCCCACTTTCGCATCCTACAGCGCGTTTCGCGAAAGCTCGGCGGTTTTTTCGCCAATTGACACGGTGATTTACAGCGCCGGAGTCGCTACATGCCCGTGCGACTCGCACTAGACGGAAAACGTGTCGCTTTTTCGCAGCGTCGCGGACGTGGCTGCGACGCGCAACTTGCTGTGTAGCTCGAAGGTGAGTGCATCCAGCGTGTCTTCGTCCGTATGCCGCTCGGCGAATCGACGCAGCGCATCACCGTCGTCGACGGCCAGCGCGGCTGCCGGCACGATTGCCAGCACGGCCGCCTCCCGCGCCTTCTGCAACGACCGCTCAACCGCCGCGTCGTTCAACGTGCGATTCACCGCGATGCTATCGGCACGAACGATGTCCGCAACAGGTGGAGCCGCTGCAGGGGAACGAATCAGCCGTAGCGTGGTACGAAAATCAGTCGTGTGGTCGCGAGCGATGGCGAGGTCCGTACCGTCCGTGAGTCCGTCACGGTTGAAGTCAAAACGGTCGTCCACCGCGGCGGCCAGCGAGGTCGTGTCGCGAGGTCCGGCAAAGTCGAAAGCGTTGACCAGCGCGTGCGATATCGAATCGCCCGTTTCGCCCGGGGCGTTACCGAAGTAGAAGACGTCCGGTGCGCTCAACCCTGTCCGCTCGTTGACCAGCACCACGACCTCCAGCCACATGCCGGCGATAGTACCGTTGGGCCAGACCAGCGTGACGCGGTCGCTGCCGCCGACTCCGGCCGCGAGCCGCACTGTCACTTCACTGGGAACGGGTGCGGCATCCCACGCGGATGGATCGTCGCTATTGCCGACGCGCAGTTCGAAATCAATCTCACTCAAGTTGGCAGCTTGGGGCGCGCCGTTGATGTCGATCACAATGCCGTTCAGGCCGTGAACATAGCTGGTGTAATTGGCGAACGCGGCCGCCTGGCCGGCAAAAAGTGGCGTTTTGTCGAAGGCAACTGCACCGTCATCGGCACTGTTGACCGCAGGGTCCTGGCCGTCGAAAGCCGAATGGTTGTACAGCACGTAGCGGCCAACGATACCGCTTTGAGGAACGCTGCCGGGACTGGGATTGGCGGCCAGCCAGTTGTTCGGCTCGTCGCCCCAACCGGCGGGCAGCATGCGAGTCAACGACGAACCGCCGGCGTCAGGTTCCATGGGCCAAGGCAGCTGATCGTCGTATTCGGCTTCGTCCTCGATCAGCAGCGGGATGAAATCCGGTTCGTCCCCTGGCGGCTCGTCGGGACGCATCAGCCGCAACAGCTCGCCGCCGTTGTCCAGCTTGCCGCTGTAGCCCCCTGTCAACGTGACTTCGCGCGGAATGCCATACGCGGCGCGGAAGTCATGCACGCGCGATTCGTTTTCCGGCTTCGCCGGATCGAATCGCAGCACGACCAGCACGCCGTGCGGCGCGAGAATCAAGCCATCATCGAACCGCATGTCCACTCCGCCAGCCAACTGCCAATGCGTTAGAGCGACCGGCTGGCCGGTCGGGTTGTAAACTTCAATGAATTCCAGGTCGTCGGGATCGACGCCGCCCGTACCGTCAGGGTCCGGCGGATGGTACATGATTTCGCTGATGAGCAGCGGGCCGACTCGGGGATCACTGTTCGGCCCGCTGAGACTCGGCGTCTGAGTTGGATAGAAATACGGGACTCCCGCGCTGTTGGACATCCGCCCGAAGGATTCGCCATTGGCGGCCGCCTCGAAATGCACATCGTCGACAAAGCGTCCGAGCCGGAAGCTGGCGTCGCCTTCCATCAGCCATACGTCATCACCCCGAGAACCACTCAGAGCAAAATCGTCGACGTCCACAACTGCGCTTCCATTGAGATCATCTTCATCACAGGTCACATAGCCGCCCGCAGCGATGACCGTTCCGTCGGGAATGCGAAACTTGCGGTAGCGCGCGTCCGTATCGCTCAGGTACCAGCCGCTGATATCGATATCGCCCGCGGTCGTGTTGAACAGTTCGATCGCGTCCTTGGCGGGCAAGTCGGTATGCGACAACACTTCGCTGACGACGACATCGGTAAACGGCGCGACCGCGGCCGCGCCCGGCGAGCCACCGTACAGGACGCTCGCACGCCAGTTGCCGGGATCGTCGTCGTCGTCCGCCACGTCGATCAACTCCAGCGAGCTGCCACGACCGTCCGCCCGCTCGGGCCAATTGCCCGCGTCGCCAAAGGTGAGTTCATCGATCAATTGCCCGAATGCATTCGATAGCTCGAGCCGTTCCCCGCCG
>CALBSZ010000598.1 GCA_937967665.1 uncultured Planctomycetaceae bacterium | reverse complement strand
GAAGTCAAGCAAATCATGACAAAAATTCAGAAATCACGCGATCGCTCGGCATCGGACTCGCTGAGTAACCGTTAATCCGCGCTGTCGAGTGCAGCGAGCCGGTTCGCCAAGGCACGGACCAGTTCGCGGTTCACGTTCCCACTGCGCGATTGCTCGCAAACGGCGCCACGGACGGCAACGAAATCAGGCTTCCACGACCGCAATTGCGAAATGGATTCCGACGTCAGGGATCCGCCGACGACAATGAACATCGACAATTCGCGTGCCAATTCGATGGCGGCGTTAAGGGACGTATCAGCCAGGTAGTCGACAACCGACTGGCCCTGTTTGTGAAAGGTATCGATGAGTAGAACTTTGGAAGAGAGTTCCCTTCCAGCGGCAACCACTTCCCGCGGTGTGGGGCATCCGCAAGCGGCGTGGTCCGCATAGACCACAACGACTGGCTGGACCGACGAAGGCATCTGTCGCACGGCGGACTCCCATCGCTGCCGCCAGTTGGCATGGGGCATCATGTTGGCGAGGCCTACCTTGGCATAGTCAAACCCGCTGGTCATGGCGGCTCTGGAAAGCGTTGCGGGATCCTCCAGTTCACCCACGGCCACGCTTGTCGGCAACCGTCCCGCCACCGCTCGTAGCACAGCGGGCCAGGTAGCAGGATCGGACGCGCCGAGTGACCCGTGCAGCGGTTCTTTGAGATCGATCAAATCGGCACCGCCCTCGATGGCCGCGTCAAGTTCGTCTACGCCACGGATGCTCACCAAGAGTCTGATCACGCTGATTCCTTCGCGGCGTCACGTCGCTGTCGATGGGCGTTCAGCAAGAGCGAATTCATTCGTGTCACCAGTTCGCCCGAAATCGGTTCGCACCACGCTCCGTGAATCGTGATGTAGCCATCACACCAGTGACCCATTTGGGGCTTAACGTCCTGGTGCTTCCACGGCTCGGCCGATTCCGCGAGCCGCACGACGATATTGCTCGCCTCCGTTGGCTGTTCGCGTGGCTCGGGCAGCATGGTGGGCCCCTGCCCGAGAAAGAAGCATTCCACAACGTCCACGGGCACTCGCTGCGGAAGACGTGTACCGAGATTGACGACGAGATGGCCGTCCTCGTAGGCCAGGCGCGGCACGCGGGCCGCCGCCGCGATCAGGAGGACGACGATCAGCGCAACGCCGGCCACGGCGGCTCCCGTCCAGAACAGCAACGGCTGGCGTAAGGTCAGATGCGACCAAAGGGCGAGGCCCACCCCGCCCAGCAACGGCAGGCTGAACAGCATCAGCAGGCAGCCGAAATAGCGTCGATTGGAACGTAACCAGATTTCAGGCATGCGACGGCTTTAACCGGGCAGGCGGCGGAGCCGCCCAAAGAGGACAGAAGGAACGCATCGGGTTGCGGCCCGTCACGACGGAATCATCGTCCCGCCAAGGACGCCATCAAGCGAGACTGGTTCAATTTATCAGATTCATCGGGCTCTCCAAGGTTGCTCGCCTGGAATTGACGAATCCGTTGCATTAAGATGAGCACTTTGGCGGAAGGAGACGCAACGACCACGTGAACTACACGAATATCGAAACCCCCGACGAACTTGCTCGGTTTTGTGAACAGATTCGAGACGAACCACTCATCGGTTTCGATACGGAATTTGTTGCCGAGGACAGCTATCGTACCGAATTGTGCCTGATTCAAGTGACAGCGGGTTCGCACCTGGCCATCATCGACACCATTGCCTGCCGGGATGTGGAACCGTTTTGGCGAGTGCTGGCAGCGCCGGGACACGAAACCCTGGTTCACGCTGGTCGTGAAGAGTTTCGCTTTTGCCACAACGCCATAGGCCAGCGTCCGTGCGGCTGGTTCGACATCCAACTGGCCGCGGGCATGGTGGGCATGGAGTTTCCCGCGGCGTACAGCACGCTGGTCTCCCGCGTCCTGGGCGAGTCGTTGAAGAAGGGAGAGACCCGGACCGATTGGCGCAGGCGACCGCTGACGCAGCGGCAAATTGACTACGCGCTGCTGGACGTTGTCTACCTTACCGACATTCATGCGCATCTGGTGAAGCGGTTGACCGAAATGGAACGCCTCGCCTGGCTGCGGGAGGAGTTGGAACTATGGCAATCCAATCTCGAGCACGTCGGCAATACGGAACAATGGCGACGCGTGTCGGGAATCGCGGGGCTCAACGCCCGGCAACTGGCCATCGTGCGGGAACTGTGGCGCTGGCGAGAAAGCGAAGCGGAACAACGCAACCGCCCGGCCAAGCGCATCCTGCGCGACGACCTGATCATCGAGCTTTCACGTCGCCAAACCGCGGCCCCGGATCGCATTCGTGCCATCCGGGGACTGGAACGCCGCGACATCCAGAAACACGTCGGCAGCCTGGCCAAGGCAATCGACCGGGCGTTGCGGCTTCCGGACGATGAATGCCCGCGTCCGCCGCGGCGCAACAACCGCCAGCCGCTCACGCTACTCGGCCAATTCCTGGCGACTGCACTTTCCGCGGTCTGCCGCGAGAGTCAGATCGCGCCGAACCTGGTCGGCGGCGCTCAGGATATTCGAGACCTGGTTGCCTTTCGCCTTAATCTGGACAAGCGGGGGACCGACGAACTTCCCGCGCTGGCGAAGGGCTGGCGAGCCGACGTTGTCGGTCACACGATCGACGAACTTCTCGCCGGCGAAATCGCCGTCCGGGTGGAGAGTCCGCTCAGCGATCAGCCCCTGGCCCTCGAGCGCCGCGAGTAGGCGTTTATCCCGACTCTACGCTTATCCCGACTCTACGTTTATCCCGACTCTACGCTTATCCCGACTCTACGCTCCGCCCGCAAACAGGCTGAAGAACGCATCGACGGCATTGGTGCTGTCGCTCGTGGAATCGGTCGAGCTCGCTGCTCTTGTGGCGTTCGACGCAGTCGGCGCGGGGGTGGTATTGAAATGGTGGTCGTAGCTGCCGGACAGGCGAACCACGCCGCCTCCCTGACCATCGGAAACCACTTGCAGCAGTCCCGAAGCCGTGGTCACCGTTGTCGAATGGCCGTTGGCTTGCAACGTCGCGCTTTGGCGATCCGCGGAAAGCGTCAGGCTGATGCCGGTAATACCGTCCCAGCCGTTGCGGAGCGCGAACGAATCGGCCCCGGCGTTGAAGTCGGCGAAGTCGAACGTGATGCCTTGCGAATGGATGGAGTTGGGATCGTGCGTACTGGCGATCAGGTCCCAGATGTACGAGTATCGGGACTCCAGATTTTCCTCGATAAACGAAAGCTGCGCGTTCACTCCACCTGCGATCGGAATCACGATTTCGATTTCGTCGTTACCGACCGTGAATCCCGAGGATCCGGTCATCGACGCGCGATCCGTCCCGTCGACGAAGTGAGCCGGCTGAGATACCTGTGAGATCTTGTAGGTGCCCGGAGGAATCAACAGTGATTCATCGAAAACGAAATTACCGTTTTCGTCGGTGCGGGTGTCGAAATTGACGTTCATGCCGCGGAAGTCCGTGCCTGACAGATTGATCGCCACTCCCGCCAAGGCCGGTTCGTTGCTGTTGTGGGCGCCGCTGCCGTTCAGGTCGGCAAACACTTTCCCCGTAAATCGGCTCGGGATGAAGTTCAGCACTTCCACCGTCGCCGTGGCTCGGTCCGACCCGCCGTTGCCGTCGGTAATCGTGTAGTCGAATGTATCGAGTCCTTCGAAAGGTCCGGACGGATGCTGGTAGGAAACGTTCGCGCCTTCGCCGGTAATCGTGACGGTGGCTCCGTTGGCGGTCGTAATCGTGGAACCCGTTCGTAATCTGGGAACCCCTGCCGCCTGTGTTTAATGTCTTAACATACTAGGTCGCGCCCCGATCTCGTCCAACGTAATCGTTCGCCAGCAGGTTCAACGTGGCGGGACCCGTGTTACGAATGACGCGGAAACCCGCGCCGCTGTCGTTGTTGGCAGTCGGCGGATCGTTGACGTTGTTGACCGTCACCGTGACGCTGCCGGTCGAACTGCCGCCGTTCCCGTCCGTCACGGTGTAGGTGAACGAGTCCATGCCGAAGAAGTCGTGATTGGGGGTGTATTCCACGATCGAGTTGCCGCCGGCCACGACAGCCGTACCGTTTGCCGGTGTGCTGACATTGGTAACCGATAGCAACTCCGCCGGATCGGGGTCCGACTTGTCGTTGGCGAGCACGAAGATCTGGTTGTTCATGGAATCTTCGTTCACTGTGGCCGTATCGTTGACCACTGTCGGGTTGTCATTGATGTTGGTGACGTCGATCGTAATCGTCGCGGTAGTCGTCAGTCCGTCGTCGTCGATGATCGTGTACGTGAAGCTGTCGTTGCCGAAGTAGTCTTTGTTGGGTGTGTAGAGCACCGCGCTGCTGTCCGGGTTGGGCCGGGCCGTACCATGGGACGGCGTGCCCGTGGTCAGGACGCGGATGTTGTCCACGCTCCCTTCGTTCGGGCCCGGCGAGTCGTTGACGAGCGCGTTGACGACGAAGTCCTCAGCGTCCTCAGGGACGGTTGCGGAATCCGGATCCGCGGTGGGACCATCGTTCACCGGACTGACGGTTACGGTTACCGTGCCCGTGCTGGGACCGTTGTTGTCAATCGTGCCGGTATCAGTGATGGTGTACGTAAACGTGTCCGATCCGAAGAAGTTGAGATTCGGCGTATACGTCACCGCCTGGCCGTTATTGGTAATCGCGACAGTACCGTTTTGTCCATCCGTCGTGCTCGTGATACTGATCATCCCGTCTTCGGTCTGCAGGTCGTTGATGAGGACGTTGATGGTATTCGCCCCACTGTCCTCGGCCAGCGTCGCGGTATCGCGAGCGGCGAAGGGACGTACGGGTGGCACGACGTTCACCGTGACCGTCGCGGTATCCGTCAGGCCCGCGGAGTCTTCAATCGTATAGGTAAACGTTTCCGTCAGTGGACCGGGGCTATTCGGTGGTGGCGTATAACTAATTTGGTTGTTGTCAATGACAGCAGTGCCGCCCGTCGCCGGCCCCGAAACGTCCATGATCGTAATCGTGTCGACGCTACTTTCCAGTGGACCCGGATTGTCGTTCTCCAAGACATTCAAGAGATTGTCGGCACTAAAGCCCAGGATGCCATCATACGTGTCGTTCGTGGCCACGGGGGCGTCATTGATCGGGTTGACGGTAATCGTCACGGTTGCCGTGTCTGTCAAATCGAAGGAATCTTCCACGGTGTATTGGAACGTATCCGTGCCGAAGAAATTCGCCGGCGGTGTGTAGCTGACCGTGGCCCCGAACGTGACCGTGCCTTGAGTACCTGTGGTATCCACTGACATGATCGACAGCGTGTCGCCGTCGTCGGGATCCGTGTCGTTGCTCAGCACATCGATTGTCAGCGGCGCGTCTTCGTTGGTCGAACGGTCATCGTCCACCGCCACCGGGGCATCCGGCTGGTCGACGATGGTGACGGTCACGGTGCCGACTGCGGTGAGCGGCATGGCCGTCTCGCCGGTAAGACCATTGTCTCGGATTGTATAAGTAAATGTTTCCGTCCCGATGGTATTTGCCGGCGGTGTGTAGGTCAGCGTGTCGTCGCTGGTCGTGGCGGTTCCCATGTCGTTCACGACGACCGTACCACCTCGCGAACCCGGCGACGTGAAACCGATGATCGTCAGCGTCTGGCCGCTTTCATTGGCTGGACCGCGCGTGTCGTTCGACAGCAGTGTGGCGGTGATCGTTTCCAGGTCGAAAACCTTGGGCGTGTTTTCCACGGCTGAAAAAGAATCCGGGCCGGCGGTGGGCGGATCGTTCATTGGCGTGACGGTCACCGTGACCGTTGCCGTATCGGTGGCGCCGAGCCCGTCGGTGACGGTATACGTAAACGTGTCCTGACCAAAGTAGTTGTTGTTCGGACTATAAACGATATTGCTGCCGGAAATCGTGGCCGTGCCGTTACTCGGAACCGTGCGGCTCAGGATGCTGAGCGAGCCACCCGAGAAGACTTCGTCGTTGTCCAAGACCGGAATCGACACCGTGCCTGAGTCTTCCGCGACGGTCGCGGTGTCATCCGTGGCGGCAACGTCGCTCACAATGTTAATCGAGAATGGCGAACCGTAGTCGATCATCGACTTGGGCACCGGATCATCCACGCCGAACAGAAGCACGTCCGAAGCGGATTCGTCGGCCTGGCCCAGGGTCAAGGTCGCTGTTCCCGAAGCGATTGTCGAGAAGTGAACCTTGAAGACCGGCTTCGCGTTGTGATCCAGGGGCGAGGTGCCGTCGAAGCCACCGACTTCGTCGATTTCGCCGACGTTGTTGCTGGCAGTCGTACCGTTGTGGTAAACAAACGCGTCGAACGAGATCGAACCGCGGAAGTCATCAGGATTGTTGGGGTCAATGCCGCTGGAATCCGTAATGGTGCCCGTCCCGGACGTGAAGCCGGAAGTGTTCACAGTCATCAGGGGCACGTCCGTGTTCGCGTAAATATTGCTGAAGCGAATATCAAACGAGGAGTTCGTATTCAGCGTGGGCGAGATTTCGATATTGCCTTCGCCGAAAGTCGTGTCCACGGCTTGCTGCAAGCGTTGGAAGTTGAGTGCGTCGTTTGTGGCAGCCGGGAAGAAACTATTGTTCGAGAACTCGATGGGGGCCGTCGTCATCCCCATGAAACTCAACGTGTATTCACTACCGTCGGCCGGATTGCCCGTGAAGAGCAACGTTTGCACCTCGCGCATGTCGATCTGCAAACCTGCAGTGTCGTAGAGGAAGTCCACATAGGCAGCGAAAACACCGGGCTGCCCGTTGTCGTCGCCTGCGGCGCGGAGATCCTGCACCGAAACCGTCGCGACAATGTGCGAGCCTTCTGAAATCGACGCACCAGGATTGATCACCGTGCCGTCGGGCCGCTTGAGCCCGATGGTGAACGCGACCAGTTCGCCTTCGCCTTCAGCCGCTTTCCGGTTGAGTTCCGTGATGGTCATGTTCGCGTCGGCGGCCGATACGTACTCGTCTCCGTTGACGTTCAACATCGAATCGGTGATGCCCATGGCGGCCACTTCGTCCGTGGATTTCGCACCGTGCTGATTGAGGAACGTAATCAACGCGTGCGCGTCGTACGGCGTGACGTCGCCGTCCATGTTGGTGTCGGCGTGAATGATGTCGTTTTGAAACGGAGCGGCTGCCAGCAGGTGTCGCTGTTCGAGCGATTCGGTTACAAGCCGTCGGCGTTGTACGTCGCTGCGAAGGCGGGCACTCTTGCGAAAACGTGTAAGACTGCGGCGAAAATGTCTCATGATTGCTGTTCCTGCTTGTCTGGACAGGTGTCCGTAGTTCAAAAGCTAGTAGTCGGTCAGATGCGATAAGGGAAGATTGGAAGGGTCAGGTGACCACCGAAAAAACGACTGGCGTGTGGAGACCGGAAGCAGAACACTTCCAGCCGAGACCA
>CALBSZ010000597.1 GCA_937967665.1 uncultured Planctomycetaceae bacterium | reverse complement strand
TGCCGTCAAGATGCCGCGTTGCGGACGCCTACTTCTTGGCCGTTTTCGATTTCCGCGAGGCGGTTGATTTCCTGGCGGCTTCACGCAAGCTGTTGACCTCGGCCAATTGCTCTTTGCTGAGCACCGCGTCAACCTCTTCGTCTTCCTGCTCTTCCAGCCCCGACAGTTTCTCCTCGTACTCTTCTTCCAGCTTCTCGAGCGCCTCGATCATTTCCTTCTTGGTCTTCGCGATTTCCTCGCGGTAGGCGGTTTGGATAGTGTAGATCTCGATCCGCTGTTCAGGAGTCACGACTTTTGAAAAGTAGGCCGGCAGCCGCCCGGTCGGTTTCGCGGCTTCCTTCTTGCTCGAAGCCGCTGGCGGCGCTGCGAGCAGAGTGCCTGCCATGACGATGAGCAGCAGGCAGCCGACAGTGTTGAGAGTGAGGTTCTTCATCTGATTGATCCTTATGCGAAAGTGATGGAAAGTCCCGTCCATGGCGTTACTCCTGTACAAATGAACATACTGCATCTGGTGGAATATTGCAACAACAGAAGAAGGTTTTTTTGGAGGAGGGTATTTCGGTGTGGCAACGCGCGGTGTTGGAGTTGGGGTCGGATTGGGTCGGCGCGCGGCCACCACGACGTTCCGGAGCGGCAAGTGGGTTGGTGGGCGGGGCGCGCAGCAGGACCGGGTGATTGCCTGAAGGTCACAGGATGTTGTGGTAGTGGGCCGCTGGGCCCCCAGATGTGGTCCTGCCTTTGCCTGGCGGATCATTCGTATTTCCAGAAGCGACTGCCCGTATTTCCAGGAGCGACTAACAGGTTTCCAGGAGCGACTGCCAGGTGCGATGAACTCAGGGAATGAATGTCGAAAACATGGGAATTCGAGAATTGGTTCAATGCCGTGGCTTGCGGGAGCCGAATAGTTACGAATCGGTTTGTCACTGCGAGTCTGTGCGGGCGAGGCGACTCGTGTACGAGTGGCTCGACGCTGGCCACCGGGCTTCCGGCGAGCAATGTGACAGGCCCGCGACCACGGTCGTTTGCGTTCCCTTTGTCAGCGTGTCCAACGGTGTCTCTGTCACGACGCCGCCGGTCAGGCTTGCCGCGGAAAATGTAATCTAATTCTTGAGAGCGGGTGTTGACGAGATTCAGGGATCACCGTAAGATCGTTGGTTTCCCATAAAGTCATGGGACCGCCCGGGGGCGAATTCTCCTGCGAAAACAAGTGTTCAAGCGGTCGTGACTCTGGGAATTCAGTCCGGGTCTCAGGCTTTTCTGGGGCGTTGGAGTTTTTTTCGGTTGTTGGAGTTTCAGCGTGGCGGCAAATCAACCTCAAGATGTAATTCGCATTCGTATGGAAGCTTACGACCATTCCATATTGGATCAGAGTGCTTTGGAGATTGTCGATACCGCCAAGCGGACTCATTCGGAAGTGCACGGCCCGATTCCGCTGCCGACGCGGATCGAGCGGTACACGGTACTGTCGGGCCCGCATGTGAACAAGAAGGCTCGACAGCAGTTTGAGATTCGAACACACAAGCGCCTGATTGACATTGTTCAGGCTACGGCAAAGACGATTGAAGCTTTGAATAAGTTGAGTCTTCCGGCTGGCGTGGATATCAAGATTAAAGCGTCGACCAGGTAGTTCTTCTATCGATACGGACGTATGAATTGGAAGCTGGGTAGGTAATGCGGGCTGCGGTCCGTGGTCCTGCCGGCGATAGACCACAAGGTACAAACCGATGGGCAAGGGAATACTCGGCCAAAAGGTCGGGATGACGCAGGTTTACGACGATTCGGGGGCGGCGGTCCCGGTAACGGTCATCCAGGCTGGTCCATGTCGTGTTTTGCAGGTTCGCACTGTGGAGCGAGATGGGTACGAGGCGATTCAGTTGGGTTTTCAGGATAAGCCTCGTCGGTTGGCTCGGCGCAGCGAGCGTGGTCAAGTCGCGGCAATTAGCAGTAAGCGTTCGAAGAAGCGGGCGGCCGGGGGTGTTGAACCGGCGGGGAAGCCTGATTGCGAGCCGAAGCGGTTCGTTCGCGAGATTCGCGGTAGTTCTGACTATGAGTTGGGTCAGGAGCTGACCGTTTCTGAATTGGCTGAAGTTGCGGCCGTCGATGTCACGGGTACCAGCAAGGGTCGCGGTTATTCCGGCGTGATGCGGCGCCATAACTTTCATGGCCAGCGTGCGTCGCACGGTGTGAAGAAGGTGCATCGGCATGGCGGTGGTACGGGCATGAGTGCTTATCCGGGTCGGGTGTTCAAGGGCAAGCGGATGGCCGGTCAGTACGGAAACGCTCGGATTACGTCGCGTAATCTGAAGGTGGTTCGTGTTGACGCGGAAAACGGGTTGCTGCTCGTTCGCGGAGCGGTGCCGGGTCCGAATGGCGGTTATGTGGTCGTGCGAGAGACGAACAAGGTTTAATCATGGCAGCGACAAATTTGCCAATTTACGACAAGAGTGGTGTTGAGGTCGGTAAGTACGAGATCGACCCGGCGGAGATTGCGGCGACCATCAGCAAGCAGTTGTTGCATGACGCAGTGGTCATGTATCAGGCCAGTTTGCGGCAGGGTTCGTTTCGGACGAAGTCACGGTCGGACGTGAAGGCCAGTAGGAAGAAGATGTATCGCCAGAAGGGGACGGGCAATGCTCGTGCCGGTCATCGTAGCAGCGGTATTCGTCGCGGCGGTGGTCATATCTTTGCGAAGCGGCCGCGTGATTTTTCGTACCGCTTGCCAAGGAAGGCGATTCGAGCGGCGACACGCATGGCGATCGCTTCCAAGATCCGGGATGGTGAGTGCGTGGTCATTGACCAGTTGTCCTTCAGTGCTCCGAAGACCAAGGAGATGGCTTCGATCTTGAAGGCCTTGAAGTTGGTCGGGACGACGACCCTGGTGGCGACCGATGCGCATGACGTGAATGTTTACAAGAGTGCTCGCAATATTTCCGGTGTGACGACGTCGCCGGTTTCGGACTTGAATGCGTTGAGTGTCCTGAAGCCGCGCCGGATGTTGGTGACGAAGGCTGCTTTGGATGCGATTAAGCAGAAGCTGAGTGCCTGAAATCGCTGGGTGTGTGTGGTCTGATTGGGTTGTTGTTTGGCGGGTTGTTGAGGTGGCGAGATGCCAAGTTTGAGCAAAGCGGAAATCAAGAAGAACGATTCGCGGATTACTTTGGAGCCGCATCAGGTCATCTTACGGCCTCTGGTGACGGAAAAGGGGATGCATCGCGCGACGGAATGCAATCAGTATGCCTTCGAGGTCAATCCTTTGGCGGACAAGGGCGCGGTGCGGTCGGCTGTGGAATCGCTGTTTGATGTCAAGGTGGTTGGCGTGCGGACGCAGAATCGTCGCGGGAAACCGCGGCGTCACCGTTTTCATTGGGGTCGCACCAAGGACTGGAAGAAGGCTTTGGTGACGTTGGATAAAGAGCATCGGATCGACTTCTTTTAAGGTTGTTGCTCGCGTTGTTAACTTGAGGGAAATGCAGTCAGGGGCTTTGCGGTTCCTGTTGCGGAAGAGCGGACGGGTAAAATGGGAATTCGGCATTACAATCCGACATCTGCTGGGCGCCGTGGGGCGTCGGTGAGTGATTTTGCGGACCTGACGCCAGGTGCGAAGCCTGAGAAATCCCTGTTGCGGCCCTTGAAGAAAAAGGGGGGCAGGAACAACCAGGGTAAGATTACCTGCCGTCACCGCGGCGGTGGTCACAAGCGGATGTATCGGGTGATCGACTTCAAGCGGAATAAGGACGGTGTCCCGGCTCGCGTCGCTTCCGTGCAGTACGATCCGAATCGCAGTGCCCGGATTGCGCTGCTGCACTACGCCGACGGCGAAAAGCGGTACATCTTGGCTCCTGACGGCCTGCAGCGGGGCGATGTGCTGCAGAGCGGCCCTGAGTCGCCGCCGAGTGTCGGGAACTGTTTACCTTTGAAGCGGATTCCCTTGGGAACGACCGTTCACAATGTGGAAATGTCGCCAGGCCGCGGCGGGGCGATGTGCCGCAGCGCGGGGACATCGGCCACGCTGATGGCTCGCGAGGGCAGTTGGGCTCAGGTGTCGTTGCCGAGCGGCGAGATTCGTCGTATTCCGGCAGCTTGCCGCGCGACCATCGGCAAGGTGGGTAACACCGATCATATGAAAGTCGTGCTCGGCAAGGCCGGGCGGAAGCGTTGGCTGGGGCGGCGGCCGCATGTCCGCGGCACGTGCATGAATCCGATTGATCATCCCCACGGCGGTGGTGAAGGTCGTACGAAGGGTGGTCGTCATCCGGTGAGTCCCACTGGTGTTCCGGCTAAGGGTGGGCCGACGCGTAAGCGGCGGAAGCCGTCCAATCAGGCGATCGTTCGTCGCCGTCGCTCGAAGCGTTATGGTCAGTTGCGATTGAAGAAATAAGTTAGCCGCGGATGGGTGAGAGAGAGCTATGAGCAGGTCGTTGAAAAAAGGTCCCTTTGTCGATTTCAAGCTGTTCCGCAAGGTGCAGCGGTTGGATGAGCAGGGGGTGAAGGAGCCGGTGAAGACGTGGGCGCGGGCCTGCACGATTGTGCCGGAATTTGTCGGGCACACGTTCTCAGGCCATGACGGCCGGCCTCAAATGAATGGCCGGGTGACCGAGGACATGGTTTGTCAGTAGATGCCGGAGGCCGCCACGACCCGCACGTTTCGTGGTCACGGTGGCAAAGGTAAGCGATAGGGGTTCGGCGGTTCGCGGCATCGCGGCGGTTCCGTCCAGTGGGCAGTGGCAGTGGGCAGTGGGCAGTGGCAGTGGGTGGCGTGAGTTTTTGAGGTAAACGCAATGGCATATCAAGCTTCACACAGGAACGCACGCATTAGTGCTCAAAAAGTGCGTCTGATGGCGGACATGATTCGCGGATTGTACGCTGACGAGGCGTTGGACGTGCTGCGGTATCAAAAGCAACGCGGCGCGCGGATGTTGGAGAAAGTGATTCGCAGTGCCTTGGGGAACGCGCAGGACCCGGATCAGAATTCGGGCCAACCGGTCGATATCGATCAGCTGATCGTGGCGGAGGCGCGGGTGGACGGCGGCCCGATGTTCAAGCGGATGCGGCCGCGGGCGCGGGGCATGGCGTTTCTGATCAAGAAGCGAACGTCGCATATTCATGTCGTGTTGAAGGACATTGACGAGAAATAGTTGGTTCAGCAGCGAAGTCTGCTTGGGGAAACGCGTTCGATCCGCTGGCCAGGGTGTAGGGGATCGAGAACAGGAAATGGATCATGGGTCAAAAAGTAAATCCGGTTGGTTATCGCACGGGCGTGGTCTACGGCTGGAAGAGTCGTTGGTACGCGTCGAAGCAGGAATTCTCGGAACTGCTGATTGAAGATCACAAGGTTCGGAATTTCATCAAGAATCATCCGAAGAAGACGCAGTATCGTAACGCGGGGATCGATCGCATTGAAATCGAGCGGACGCGTGACGAAGTGAAAGTGGTTTTGCATGTTGCGCGGCCTGGTTTGATCATCGGGAAGAAGGGGCAGGAAGTCGAGTTGTTGCAGGAGGAATTGCAAAACTTGATCGGCCGGCGCGTGAACTTGAAGATCGACGAAATCAAGCGCCCGGAACTGCAGGCGCAGTTGGTTGCCGAAGATATTGCTCAGCAGTTGGCCAAGCGGGCCAGTTTTCGCCGGGCAATGAAGCGGACCATGGAGCAGACCATGGACGCCGGCGCGAAGGGGATCAAGATCCAGTTGGCCGGTCGACTGGGCGGAGCCGAAATGGCTCGACGTGAGAAACAAATATCCGGTTCGATTCCGTTGAGTACCTTGCGGGCGAAGATCGACTACGGGTTTACCGAAGCGATGACCGCGCAGGGGCACATCGGCGTGCAGGTCTGGATTAATCAGGGAATGTTCCAAGGAGATGGTAGCGATGGCGCTGATGCCGAAGAGGGTCAAGCACCGAAAAAGCCAAAGAGGCAAGTTAAAAGGTAATGCGTCGCGCGGCAACACTGTCGTGTTTGGCGATTACGGCTTGCAATCTTTGGATCACGGTTGGATCAAAGCGCAGACGATCGAAGCCGGGCGTATTGCGGCGCAGCAGTACGTGCGTGGCGAAGGTCGTTTGTATGTGCGGGTGTTCCCGCACAAGTCGATCACCTCGACGCCCTTGGAAACGCGCATGGGTAAGGGTAAAGGGGAGCCTGAATTCTGGGTGGCTTCTGTAAAGCCGGGAACGGTGTTGTACGAGCTGGGCGGGGTTACCGAGGAACAGGCCAAGGTGTGTTTCGCGCGCTTGGCGCACAAGATGCCGGTGCAAGTACGGTTAGTGAAACGGCGCGTGTCGTAGTGGCAACCGCGGCCAGCTGGGGAATGAAACAATGGATATGGTGGAGCTTCGCGAGATGAGTGACGAGCAGCTGGAGCATACTCTGGCTGAAACCGCGGAACACTTGTTTCGGTTAAAGATACAGTCCCAGACCGAGCGTTTGGATGCTCCCAGTGAATTGAAGCGGAGTCGTCGGTTGATCGCCCGCATCAAGACGCTGCAGACCGAGCGGTCCAAGGCGGGCGGGGACGCGGCGGCTGACTGAACAGACGCGCCGTTGGTTGGTCGCGGAACCGCGGCGGTGATTTAGGGTAACACAGGAACAGGCGAAACATGCCAAGAAAACAAGCGATCGGTGTCGTGAAGAGCGACCGCATGAGCAAGACCCGGGTGGTGGAGATCCCTTTGCTGGTGAAGCACCCGAAGTACGGCAAGTACATTCGTCGCCGAACGGTGTGTTACGTGCATGACGAGAACAACGAGTCGGGAGCGGGGGACTCGGTGGAGATCATGGAATCACGGCCGCGGTCCAAGACCAAGCGCTGGGAGCTGGTGCGGGTGGTGGAAAAGAGTACGGAGGTCGACCTGGCGGCGCTGCGTGCCGCTCGAAAAGAGGGTCAGGCCGACGACGAAGGCAGTGTAGGCTAGGAAAGTTAAGTCATGATTCAGCAAGAGAGCAGGCTTTCAGTCGCAGACAACACGGGCGCGAAGGAATTGATGTGTATCAAGGTCCTGGGCGGTTCTCGGCGTCGGTTTGCCGGACTGGGCGACATTATTGTTTGTAGTGTGAAGAGCGTCATTCCTGGTAGTGACATCAAGAAGAAGACGATCGTTCGGGCTGTCATCGTCAGGACCAAGCAGTCGACTCGACGAGGTGACGGCAGCTATATCCGTTTCGACAGCAATGCCGCGGTCATTATCGATGCGGACAAGAATCCCCGCGGGACGCGTATTTTCGGCGCGGTGGCGCGGGAATTGCGCGAGCGAAGTTTCATGAAGATCGTCAGCCTGGCGAATGAGGTTGTCTAAGATGCTGATCAAAGTCGATGACGTGGTCGAAGTGGTAACGGGTGATGACCGAGGCGTGCGCGGCCGGGTGTTGAGCGTGGATGGCGCGGCTCGCAAGGTCATCGTGGAAGGCGTCAACCGTGTTTACAAGCACGTGCGGCGGAGTCAGAAGAATCCGCAGGGCGGTCGCCTTTCGAAGGAAATGCCCGTCGATGTTTCGAACGTCATGATCGTGGATCCGCAGACAAGCAAGCCCACGCGGGTGGGGATTCGTTATTTGGCCGACGGTAGCAAAGAACGTTACGCAAAGAAAAGCGGAGCCTCGTTGGGTGTGATTTCTCCCGCCCGCGTGGCGTACGCCAAGAAGTAAGGGACTGGCGTGGGCTTGTTGAAGGCCGCGCCGAGATAAAACGATGGCAAACATTCCACGATTACAAGAGAAGTATCAGAACGAAATCCTGCCGCAGTTGCGGGAGTTCTGTGGTCGCCAGAACAGCTTGTCGTTGCCGCGATTGGAAAAGATCGTCGTCAACATGGGTGTAGGGAGCGCGATTCAGGAAAAGAAGCATTTGGAACTGGCGGTTTCCGCCATGTCGGAAATCACGGGTCAGAAGCCCGTCATCACGCTGGCTCGTAAGTCCGTTGCCGGATTCCGCCTGCGTGAAGGTGCTCCGATTGGCTGTAAAGTGACCCTGCGCCGGCAGCGGATGTACGAATTCTTTGATCGCTTGATCTCTCTGGCGATTCCTCGAGTTCGTGACTTTCGTGGCATCAGCGCGACCGCGTTTGACGGTCGCGGTAATTACAGTCTGGGGCTGGTCGAGCAATTGGTGTTTCCGGAATTGAATCCGGACAAGTACACGCGCGTCCAGGGCATGAATATCACGTTCTGCACGACCACGACGAGCGATGATGAGGCGCGGGAGATGCTGAGGTTATTTGGGATGCCGTTCAAGGTTCAAGAGGCCGCGGCATAGGGAATGTCCGCCGCGGGAAGTCGAGCGGCTTCCGGCGGCAAAAGATTCGGAAGTCCGTGTACTTCTGCTAAATGAGAGAATGCTCAGTGGCAAGTAAATCAAAAATTGCAAAAGCGAAGCGGGAGCCCAAGTTCAGCTCCCGGAGCGAACGGCGCTGCAAGTTGTGCGGCCGGCCTCGTGCGGTGTATCGGAAGTTTGGAATCTGTCGTATCTGTTTTCGAAAGTTGGCCGACCAGGGTTTGATTCCTGGCGTTCGTAAAGCGAGCTGGTAAGGGGAAGAATACGAATTATGATGACCGACCCTATTGCCGACATGTTAACTCGCATCCGGAATGCGGTAAGTGTCGAGCGGCCACATGTGGAGATGCCTGTCTCAAAAGTGAAACGCGGCCTGGCGGACGTGTTGAAACGAGAAGGGTACATCTGGGACTGGAGCGAAAGCGAAGAGGACGGGAAGCCCGTCAAGTCGCTGCGTATTGAATTGAAGTACGGTCCAAGCGGAGAACGCGTGATCCAGCGTCTTCGCCGCGTCAGCACGCCTGGACGTCGGGTCTATGGCAAGGCGAGTGAATTGAAGCCGGTCCTGAACGGTCTGGGTATCACGATACTCAGCACTAGCCGCGGCGTGGTCAGTGATCGTGAAGCGCGGCAAAAAGGTATCGGTGGCGAAATTTTGTGCGAGGTCTGGTAGGCATGTCCCGTATTGGCAAGAAACCCGTGGCGATTCTGGATGGCGTGAAGGTGAGCATCGAGGGTCGTAAGGTATCCGTGGAAGGCCCCAAAGGGAAGCTCGAGTGGGAGCATCGCCCCGAGATCGAGGTGGCGGTCGATGAAAGCGGCAAGAACGTCGTGGTCACTCGGCGTAACGACGACCGGGAATCGCGCGCGTACCACGGTCTGACTCGCTCGCTGATCAATAACATGGTTGTCGGCGTGAAGAACGGCTACGAAAAGAAACTGGAAGTGGTCGGCGTGGGTTACGTCTGTTCCGTGCAGAACAATCAGTTGCAACTCCGCGTCGGGTACGCGAACGAGTTGCGTAAGGAGATCCCCGCCGGACTGGAAGTGACCTGCCCCGATCAGACTCATGTGGTCGTGAAGGGGTGTGATAAACAGGCCGTTGGCGAATTTGCCGCCTCCGTGCGAGCGCTGCGGAAGCCGGAACCGTACAAGGGCAAGGGCATTCGGTACGACGGCGAGTATGTCAAGATTAAACCGGGCAAGACGGCGACCTAGTGCGGTTGGTACCGGCATGTCGCGACTCGGCTGCTGCAAACACTCGGCTGCTGCAAACGCAGGGTCGGTCGACGAACAGCCCGTCGGGATCGCGCTGCGAGCGGGTTGAAGCGTTTGAGTCCGAAGAGTTGGTGAGAGGAAAACGGTTGTGGACAAGACCAAAGAGAAAAACAAGCGTCGCCAGCGGCGGCGATACCATGTGCGGAACAAGCTGCGCGGCTCGGCCGATTATCCTCGTATGACGGTCTGCCGTAGTTTGAAGCACATCTCCTGCCAGTTGATCGACGACATTAGCGGTAAGACGCTAGCAGCCGCCAGCACGTACGAAAAGGGATTCGGGGCCGGCTACGGCGGAAACAGCGAAGCGGCGGCGGCGGTTGGTAAGCTCATTGCCGAGCGGGCCAAGGCGGCGGGAATCAGTAAGGTGCGCCTGGATCGGGGGCACGCGAAATATCACGGACGGGTCGCGGCGCTGGCCGATGCGGCGCGGGAAGGCGGATTGCAAGTCTAATTGTGGAATTTAGATTGAAATTGCGAATTCGCGTGGAATAACGTACAAAGTCAACAGATCTCATTTGGAGTGGCCTCGAAGTGGCAACATCAGAAGCAATTTCCGGTAATATCGACCGTGTGATCAAGATCAAGCGCTGTGCCGCTGTTGTGAAGGGTGGTCGGCGTTTCAGCTTTGCCGCCATGGTGGTGGTGGGCGACGGGAATGGTCATGTGGGCTGGGGTTATGGCAAGGCAAATGAAGTGCCGCCCAGTGTCGAGAAAGCCAACAAGCAGGCCTCGCGCAGCATGATCAGCGTGCCCTTGGTGGATGAAACCATCCCGCATGTGGTGCACGGCCGGTTCGGAGCGGCGAAAGTGATCTTGCTGCCGGCTGGGGCGGGTACCGGGATCATCGCCGGAGCTGCCGTTCGCGCCGTGTGTGAAGCCGCCGGAATCAAAAACATTCTCACCAAGAGTTTCGGTTCGAATAATCCCGTGACTCTGGTCAAAGCAGTGATGAACGGATTTGAGAAGCTGCGGACTCAACAGGAAATCGAGCGTTTGCGAGGAGTGTCGCTGTCATGAATCTAAACGATGTTCATCGCGGAATTACAAAATTCAAACGGCGCAAGCGGATCGGCCGCGGGCCCGGTTCGGGGACCGGTAAGACCGCCGGGCGCGGGCATAAAGGGGCCAAGTCGCGGTCCGGTTATTCGCGGAAAGCGGTTTTCCAGGGCGGTGCCATGCCGTTGGTGCGGCGCGTGCCGAAACGCGGATTCCATAACAAGTTCGCGCTGGTCGTGGCGGCCATCAACGTCGGGGACCTGGAGACACGCTACGAGGCGGGGGAAGAAGTGACGCCCGAGTCGTTGCGTGAAAAGTCGATCCTGAAATCGAATTACGATGTCCTGAAGATTCTGGGTGATGGCGAGATTACCAAGAAGCTCAGCGTTTCCGCTCACCGCTTCAGCGCCACCGCACGGGAGAAGATTGAAAAGGCTGGCGGTTCCGTCACGGAACTGGCCGGCAAGTATCGCCGCCAATCAGCCGCATCGGAAAATGACTAGCTCTTGATGGCGGGCTTGCACGAGCTCGCCTGGCACAACTACTCCGCGGGCGTAGAGCCGGACATGGGACGTTTGGCTGGACGCTCGCTTTCCTTGTTTAACGCGACGGACCGAAATCATGCTAGAAAAAATTCGCGTCGTCTTCACGATTCCGGAATTGCGCCAGAAGATCCTGCTCACGCTGATGTTCCTGGCCATCTATCGGATCGGGTGGCAGGTGCCGTTACCGATCATCGATCAGGCGAAGCTGCAGCAGCAGTCGTCGTCGCAGAGTGGTGCGTTCGCGGATTTCGTGAGCCGGGTGTCCGTGTTCAGTGCCAGCGACCTCAGCCAGGCAACGATCTTCGGCTTGGGGATCATGCCCTACATTTCGGCCTCGATTATTTTCCAGTTGCTGGGCACGGTCTGGAAGCCGATCGAGGAACTGCGGAAGGAGGGCGAAGCCGGCCGCAAGAAAATAAATGAATATACACGGTACCTCACCGTCTTCCTGTGTTTGATTCAGAGTGCCTTTTATGTGCATGGCTATTTGATGAAAGCGCCAGCGGGGGGCGAGGGGATTTTGCATAGCAGTTTTCTGGCTGTGGGCGGCGGGCCCGATACGCTTGGCATCGGCTGGCAGATCACGGCGATTCTCACCATGACCTGCGGCACCGTATTTCTAATGTGGGTCGGGGAGCAGATTGATGAATTTGGCATCGGTAACGGCATCAGCGTGTTGATCTTGGCCGGGATCCTGGGGCGGATGCCGAGCGCTTTGTTTGAGTTGCTGGACCCGAAGAACATGAAGTATGAGCTCACCGGGTTCAAGCAGATCGGCATCGAAACGCTGATTGTGATGGCCGTTTTGTTCGTGGCCGTCGTCTTCGGGGTGGTCTACATCACGCTTGGGCAACGCCGCATTCCGACGCAGAGTGCCAAGCATGTTCGCGGTCGCCGTGTCTACGGCGGCAGCCGGCAGCACCTGCCGCTTCGTATCAACCAGGCTGGGGTCATGCCGATCATTTTCGCCAGCAGCTTGTTGATGCTTCCCAGTTTGTTGTTCGGCATGATCGGGAACAACTTCCCCAGTACGAGCAAAACCATGACGATGTTAGGAGGTGTCTTCGGGCCGGGTGCCGGAGTGACCTACAACTTGCTGTACATCGCCATGATCTATTTCTTCTGCTATTTCTGGACGGCGATTACATTCAACCCGAAAGAGATGGCGGAAAACCTGAAGGACTACGGAACGTTCATTCCCGGGTACCGCCCGGGGAAGCGGACGGCAGACTATCTGGAGAAGGTCATGGTCCGCATCACGTACGTCGGTGCGGGGTTCCTGGCGTTGGTGGCAATCGTGCCGACCATTGTGGCGACGCTCATGAAAGTGCCGTTTTCCATCGCCAGCTTTTACGGTGGTACGGGTCTGTTGATCGCGGTGAGTGTTGCGTTCGACTTGGTGCAGAAGATCGATAGTCACCTGGTGATGAGGAACTATCGCGGACTGCTCGAAACGTAATTTGGCAACGAGGAAGTTGACGTTCAGAGTTCGCCAACCGTCGTTGTGACGGCACACGCCCCAGAGCGGTGTTGTGCTCAGTGTCGAAGGCCACGACCATGTTCATTGTATTGATTGGTCCGCCAGGTGCAGGAAAAGGAACCCAGGCGCAGCGTTTGCTGAAGTTGCTGGGGATCGTGCACTTGTCCACGGGCGACATCCTGCGCACGGCTCAACGGTCGCAAACCGAAGTCGGCAAGAAGGCATCGGAGTATATCGATAACGGGAAACTGGTACCCGATGATGTCGTGATTGGGATTGTCGACGAACGGATTTCCCGGCCCGACTGTGCCAAGGGCTGCCTGTTCGACGGTTTTCCCCGCACGATTTACCAGGCGCAGGCGCTCAACAACATGCTGGACGGCCGGGGTACCCCGCTGGATCTGGTGTTGCAGCTGAAAGTGGATGAAGAAGCGGTGGTGCGGCGGCTGGTGCGCCGGGCGGAAACGGACGGTCGCGTGGACGATACGCCCGAAACGGTGCGGAAGCGTCTGGATGTGTTTCGCAATCAGACCACTCCCGTCGTGGAATACTATGACGAACAAGGGGTGCTGGCGGTGATCGACGGGATGGGGACTCCGGACGAGGTGTTTCAGCGAATTTGCGACGTCCTGCCGGCCCGCAAGAACGCAAAAAGTTGATTTTGGCTCCTTGATCGGTTGGCGGGAAAAAGTTTATACTGATCGGTTTCACTGAATTCGCAGGACTCCCCGTGAGGGGTTGTGTCATGAAAGTAAGAGCAAGCGTTAAAAGAATTTGCGAGAACTGCAAGGTCGTGCGTCGGAAAGGTCGCGTCTACGTGATTTGCACCAATCCTCGACATAAACAGCGTCAGGGCTAACTAAAGAAAGGCGTCATCCATGCCCCGTATTCTTGGTGTAGACATTCCGAACGACAGGGCGACGGTCGTTGCGCTGACCTATTTGTATGGCGTCGGCGACCACACGGCTCGTGAACTTTGCCATAAAGCTGGTATTGACCAGCAAAAAAAGGCGCGTGATTTGGCGGACGACGAAGTCGGCCGTATTGCCGTGCTGCTCGAACGCGATTACACCGTCGAAGGTCCGTTGCGCCGGTTGGTGCAACAGAACGTCAATCGGCTGCGAGACGTCAAGTGCTATCGCGGCATTCGGCATCGTCAGGGGCTGCCGGTTCGAGGGCAGCGGACGCGTACCAACGCACGGACTCGCAAAGGTCCCAAGAAGACAGTGGCAGGGAAGAAGGGCGTGAAAGATCTCCGCTAGGACGATATCGATCTCTTCGATTACATATATGATGACGGGCATGTCCCTGTTGGCAGAAGTTTGGAAAACAGAAAACAATGGCAAAGACCAAGAAACGAAAAGTACGGCGTAATGTCACCGCTGGTGTCGCGCACATCAACGCGACCTTTAACAATACAACCGTGACCATCACCGACACCAAGGGCGATACCCTGTGTTGGGCCAGCGCGGGCACCTGCGGATTTAAGGGTAGTCGTAAGAGTACTCCGTTTGCCGGGCAATGTGCTTCGCAGCAGGCGGCCGAAAAGGCAGCCAAGTTCGGGGTCAAGGAGCTGGCGGTGAAAGTCAAGGGTCCCGGTTCAGGACGCGAGAGCGCGATTACCTCGCTGCAGTCCGCCGGCTTGAATGTCAAGTCGATTGAAGACCGGACGCCCATTCCCCACAACGGCTGCCGGCCTCGCAAGAAGCGTCGAGTCTAATTGAATTGTTGCCTGGTTGGGCCGCACGACCTGTGTTTGTTCGTCCTTAGTTGCCACATGGTCTGACCCTGGAAATTTTTTTCGGAGGCTGTTATGCATATTCGATGGCGTGGTCTAGAACTGCCCAGCGTCGTGAACTGTGATAGTTCTACCCTGACCTCGACTTACGGAAAGTTTTTCGCAGAACCGTTCGAGCGCGGGTTTGGCGTCACCGTGGGTAATAGCTTGCGCCGCGTGCTGCTTTCCAGCCTGGAAGGCAGTGCCGTGACCCAGATCAAGATTCGTGGCGCGCAGCACGAATTCACCACCATCCCGGGTGTCATGGAAGACGTCACCGATCTGGTGCTGAACGTGAAGTCGCTGGTTGTCAAGAACCACAGCGAATCCACTAAAGTCATCACCGTCGAAAAAAGTCAGGGGGGCGTCATCACGGGAGCGGACGTGAAAGGCGACCAGGACGTGGAGGTCATTAACAAGGATCACATCCTCGCAACCCTAACCGACGACGCGCCGTTCATGATGGAAATGGTTGTCGAAAACGGCCGTGGCTACGTGCCGTCTTCGGAACATAGCGCGGTGGATCACGAGATCGGTATCATTCCGATTGACGCGGTCTACAGTCCCGTCACCCGTGTTCGCTACGACATTGAAGAGACGCGTGTTGGACAGAAAACCAACTACGACAAGCTGACTTTGGAAATCTGGACCAATGGTTCGGTTTCTCCGGAAATGGCTCTGGTGGAAGCCGCCAAGATCTTCCGCAAGCACTTGAATCCATTTGTGCAGTACGCCGAACTCGGACCCCAGGTCCATTCGCCCGCTCGCACCGGGCGCGGCAGCGCCGACGCCGTGATGGAACAGAAACTGAACATGAGCCTCGCTGAGCTGCGGTTGTCCGTGCGGGCCAGCAACTGCCTGGAAAGTGAAAACATCAATACCGTACGCGATCTGGTTCAGCGCACCGAGGATCAGTTGCTGGAAGTCCGCAACTTCGGCGAAACCACGCTGAATGAGGTTCGGGAGAAATTGTCGGAGCTCGGCTTGCATCTCGGGATGCGAGTTTCCGCGGCTGCCATGTAGTCGTCTTGCGTCCGGACGACAGGAACGTTGCCACCGCCGCGCCGTTTCGGTTGCGCGAGGCCGCGGCTGAAGAACAGACCGATAAGAAACATTGTGATTTGAAACAGACTGATTAGAAAGATTGTTTTGCCATGCGACATCGAAAACGCGGCCGTCATTTAGGTCGATCTTCACCTCACAAGAAGGCCATGCTCAAGAATCTGGCCAGCGCGCTGTTCTTGACTGAACGCGAAGTGGACGAACTGGATTTCAATCCGCCCAAGGTGAAAGGTCGAATTGTCACCACGTTGCACAAGGCCAAGGAAGTGCGGCCGCTGGTTGAAAAGTGCATCACGATCGCCAAGAAGTCTTTGGAGCACCAGCGCCGCGCCGACGAACTGGAATCCGACGCCGAACGGGACACGGACGCCTGGAAGCAGTGGCGTGGCAGCGACGCCTGGCGGGAATGGAACAACGCCGTCGCACCGGTCGTTGCGGCCCGACGGCGCGTGATCCAGTTGATCGGTGACCGGCAGGCAACGCGAATCCTGTTTGACGAAATTGCCCCGCGGTTCGAGGATCGGCCGGGAGGGTACACGCGCATTGTCCGCCTGGCCAAGCCGCGCTTGGGTGACGGCGGCGTGCAAGCGTTGCACGAGTTTGTCGGGGTCCACGATCGCGTGGTCCAGCGCAGCGAAAAGCGGTCGTGCGCAGACGACGATATCGACCACACCGAGGGGGAAGTCACCGCACGCGAGGAGCCGGCGCAC
>CALBSZ010000596.1 GCA_937967665.1 uncultured Planctomycetaceae bacterium | reverse complement strand
GTGATCACCAACTGCTGCAGCGTGTCGCGCCCACGGATTGCTATGTCGTCGGACAACGCCGAAAGCGAAACGAGTTCGCCGTGACCCACCGGCGGAACTGACGGTGTACTTGATGCCGACTGATCGTCCGCTGCTCTGGCGGTGCAAATTGTCATTGCGGCCATGATGGCGCCGACACACGCAATTCGCTTCATAACCTAAGCTCCTGCATACAATTAAGGCGATCGTTGATGATACCGCAGTAGCGTGCCGTGCAGGCCGCATGACGCCCAATCGCAATTCGCTTGTCTTTGTGTCATTTGTCTTCCGCATCGCTGTTTTCGTTGTTCGCCGGATACAGCCACTGTTGATCGACAACCGACTTTGGCATCGACGGGCTGCTCCACAACAAGCGCATCTTGGCATTGCCATGCCGGTCCCAGTATTCGATCTCGATTGGATAGCGCTTACCTTTTACAAGCTCAATCGGCCGACCGTCCTCTTCGGCCCCCATACTCGCCCAACTGTTGATCAGCGATTCGCCGTTAACCGAGAGTCGCACGCCGTAATGCGCGACGGTCCAGAACGTGTACTCTCCACTTTGCGGGACTTCGATCTCGCCCGTCCAACGCACTGAAAACTCGTTCTTGAACGACGAATCGGGAACTTGTTTGCCCCAATGGAAATCAATGCGTGGATCAATGCGCGCAAAATGCTGGCCACCGAAACTCGACGAATCGTAGTAGTCGCCGCGCAGCCCGTGACCCCAGCCACGCCAGATTGTTTCTGGCTCGATTGGTCGCGGTGCGGTCGCCTGCTGGTCAGATGATGCCGTGCTTTCCCGTCGCTTCGTAACTTCGACGGCTCTCTCGGTTGCCCCGAATTCCACCTTACCCGTTTCTACGCGCACCACACTCGTCGTCGCGTCGCGGACAAACTCGAAGCGCGTACCGACCACTTCGACTCGATCGTAACTGTCCGGATTGATCACCAGCGGCGCGCCCTTCGGTTGCGGAGCAACGCTGGCAAACAATCCGCCTCGCTGAAGCGTCAGGTGTTTTCCCGACCGCAACGGTTCAATTCTGATGTGCGTGTCGCCGCGCAATTCAAACTTCGTTCCATCGGGAAAGAGCAGAGTTGCGTAGGAGTTTTTTGACGTTCGGAGCGAGTGCCCCAAACCAAGCGTCGCTCCTTCGACGATATTGTTGGTCGAGTCGTCCGCACGGACGATCTGAACATCGCCAAACGTGTCTGTGACTTTCGGTCGCAAATCCTCGACGTTGACAACCGCCTGACCGCCGAGCTTGTCGAGAATCAACTTGTGGACGTCAAAGCGATATCCAATAAAACCCACCATCAAGAGCACAGCCACAGTGATCAGTAACCCGACGCGTGAGCGGGGGCGGCTCGCCGACGGTCCCTCGCTGGCGCTTCGGGCTACGGTGGGCATTCGCTGAAGCTCTCGAACAACGCTTTCGTCGTGCAACGATTCCTGAAGTTGCTCGCCGATCGCACACGAAAGCGAGAAGTGGTCAACCGCGTTAGCGCGGGCAGCAGAATCATTCCCCAACAGGTCCGCAAATTCGTCAGCTTCGACCTCCGACAGTGTGTCGTCTTCCCACGCGAGCAGCAGTTCGGCGAGTCGTTCATTCATCGCCAGCACCTCCCAAGGCCAATCGACTCTCGATGCACTCTTCGAGTTGTGCGCGAACACGCGACAACACCTTGCGCACCGCCGCGGACGATCGTTCGAGCCGCTCGCCGATCTCGACAGATGTGAGCCCTTCGAAGTAACGCATGTTGATCACGTCGCGAGAATGATCAGGCAACAATCGCAGACAATCCGCCAGCGCGATTGAACGTTGCTTGGATAATTCCTCTGCCGGCTCGGCCTCTTGATAGGCTAGCTCCAGCATGTCGAGCAAACGTTCGTTGGCAACAACCGGATTCCGCTGCTTCGACCGCCAGTGATGCAGTACCAGATTGCGAGCGATCCCGCGACACCAGGCGGCGAACTCGCGCGAGTCCGTTGGGGCTTGTTCCTTCTTCATTACTCGGACACCGACTTCCTGAAAGATGTCCTCGGCATCGTTCGAGTCGCGCACCAGCGCATGGATGTAGCTCAGCAGCAAATGCCGATGCTGGAGAAACAGTCGGGAAAGGGATTCATCGTCGGCCACGCGGACCCTCCTTCTACCACTCAATTCCCGCAGAATCGCAAGTGTGACTGGATTCTCATGCGGAGATTGGCTCGCAAGGCCTAAATTGCAACTGCATAACACCTTGCGCCAACGATTTTCGTGCCGTCCGTCAACAACTTCTGGCGTCGGCTACGTATTCACCGTGGCGAATGCTTGCGTGAACCTGAGCATGGTAATCGAGCTTCAACACGATGATTGTTTGTTGCCGAGATCGCCGACTCAGAGCTTTTCCTATTTATCGGAGATACGCCAGCAGGTCGCTGATCTCGCGGGGCTCGATGTAACGCACCCGGCCTTCGCGCATGAGCGAACGTCTGTGTGGTGCGAGTTCGCCAATTTGCTCGTGCTGGATGTTGTTCCGTTTTCCTTCGGGGGCGAGCAGCGTGATCTCGTCGTCGCCTTGCTGCGTGAGGAAGCCGGTGATCACTTTGCCGTCGATCGTCACGACCGACGTCATGCGGAAGCGGTCGTCGACTTTCTTGGACGGATACACGAGTGCGTCGGCAAGTTCTTCGGGCTTGAGGCGCTGCGCGATTCCGGTTAGCGTATGCCCGAAGATCGTGGCCTGTTTGTCTTCGCCGCTGCGACCATGGCAGGCGATGCATTGCGTCTTCAGATAAATCGCGCGGCCGCGGCGCGGGTCGCCTTGGCCTTTGTCGGTTAGCAGCAATTCGTGGATTTGCTTGTCGGTCAGCGTCGCTTTGCGTTGCGGAAGTTTGGCCGAAAAAGGCCGGCCGTACGCGCGGCGGTACCACGCAAACCAGTGTTCCGCGGCAGTGACTTGTTCGTCGGGGTTGAGCGAGTCTTTGTTACCCAGCCCCTTCGCAGCCGCGCCGGTGAGGCTGGAAAGGATGCGATTGCCCGAACCGCTGCTGCGCGATGACTGTAACGTCATTTGCAGCAGGTCATCGATCACGGCTTGCTGCCGCGTTTCATCACCGAGTTTTTCCAGGGCGAGTTTCTGGCGGAGGATCAGCGGCGTGACGGTTTGATGCAGGCGGGCATGGTCGGACGCGCGGAGCGCTCGGATCAGCGCGGTCACCTGCTGCGGCGATAGTTTGCTGTCTCGGATTGCCTCGATGATTTGAACCTGCGCGTCGTCGTCTTGCAGCGCGGCGAACCGCTCCAGGGCAAGTTTCACGCCCGCTTCGCCGCTGGCGGCCACGGCTCGGTACACCGATTCGGCCAAAAACGAGCCGGCAACGACTTGATCGACGGCAGCAGCAAATTCATTTGGCGAACGGTCGGACAGCCGTTGGCACACGGACCGCACATAGCCTGGGTAGTGGGGGCCTTTGTTGCTGAAGTCGTTGAAGTCGGTCTTCTGCGCGTCCACCAGCCACTCGACAACGCGCCGCGCGTCGGCTTTGTCTGCGACCGGCAAACGGGCTAGCGAGTCGAGCAGCACCAGCCGCGCGACCGGATGTTTTTCGTCCGGCAAATGCTTGGCGAGCCTCGGCGCGGCAGCGGCGATCTGCAATTGACCGATCAAGCGAAACTGTTCCCAGCGGACGTCGTCGTTCGCGCTGGGAAAGTCGGCCAGGATGTGGTCGGCGAATTTGGCGTTTTGGGTAAATGAACCGGCGTGTAGGCTAATCAAACGATAAAGCGCCAATCGGTCTTCGGTACTTAGTTTGCGGTCGACCAGCCGATTGACAACGCCAGTGGCCCATTCGTTTCTGTAATTGCGATTCACCCATCTCGCAGCCAACACCGCGCGGATTTGCGTTTGCGGATGCTCCGATGCGAGCGCGGGGTCGATCCAATGTTCCTGCGGAATATGAGCCAGCGCGATCATGGCTGCGTAACGGACGCGCGGATCGGAATCGTTGAGTCGCTCGACAAGCGGCGCGGCAGAGGCGACGATCGCCTCCTCCGTCGCACTAAGCCGCGCGAGCGCCTCGCAAGCTCGGCGACGCACGAATGGATCTTTGTCGTCGACCAGCGTCAACACGGCGGAAATCTCGTCCGCTTTGCGCCGCAAGCCGTACAGCCATGCGGCTTGGCCGCGCAGTTCGGCGCTCGTGTCGCCTGCCAACGCCTTCAGCCAGTCCACGGGCAATTTCGCAAACTGCGGAGCAACAATCCGCAGCGCCCGCAATCGGTCGCGGAGCGGCAGGTCGCCGTCCAATACCGCGTCGCGCATCGCACGCTCGGCGTCGGGCAGCGACGCGAGCAGTTCATCTTGCAGCACGCGCGTGTATTCGCTGCCGGGCTGCGGCAGGCGGACGATTTGTTTGAGCAATTCGCGCTGGCCACCGGCTGGCGTCGGCCGCGCGGGGAGAAGCTGCGGGATCTCCGGCGTTTCGCTCTCGTCATAAAACACGCGCCACACGCCTTGGTTGTGATCGGAAACCAGCAAGCTTCCATCGGCCGCGACGATGCAATCGACGGCGGCGAAATTGATCCTCCGCCCGCCGGCGCCTTTCGCATTTGGTTTGCCGTCGATGAGCACGGTCATTTTCGCTTCGAACCCCGCGCCGTTTCTTTCCAGGTGAAATGCAACGACGCGGCCGGTCGTGCGCGCGTGAATGTTGCGCTGGTCCTTCCACAAATAGTCGCAGCACAGGTAGGCGTCGCGGTAGCGCTGGGGAAACTGTGTGTGCTCGTAGATCGTGCCCATCGTCGGTGTGCCACGGCCGACGGAGAGTACGGGCGGCTGCAGATCGGGAAAGTGATGCCGCCAGCCAGCCGGCTCGTTCCAGGCCCAGCCGTCTTGAATGCCGGTCGCCCAATGGATCAGCCGCGTCGGCACGTAGTTGGGCACCTCGTAGGTGTATTCCAAGTCGCTGTCGAACGTGAAAAACTCGCCCAGATAGTTCATGCCCATGCCGGGCGCGTTGCGGCCGCCACTGCCGATGCCTTCCCAATACTGCCCGGTTGGCGCGGACCGATACACCGACGCGCCGCGGACATTGACCACTGGCGAGCCCGGCATGTTGACATGTTTGGCCGAGTTGCCCGCGCCGTCGCCCGTGATAAAGTAAATCCAATCGTCCAGGCCGCGGACCAACATGTGCGCGGCGTGATCGCCGCCGGTGGGAAACGAATGACCCAGCCGCCCTTCGTGTTTCAGCGGCCCGCCGGCTTTGTAGCCCGAATAGAGTTGCAGCCCGTCGCCGCCGACGGCGTACACGAGATCGCCGCGGATCAAGATGCCTTGCGGCCCGCGTCCGCCCAGCCCGTCGGCGATCGCTTCGGCCTTGTCATAAACGTGATCGCCGTCCGAATCGGTCAGCCGCCGGATCGCCGTGCCGTCGCCGACCAGCAACCGCCCTTGCCCATCGATCGCCATTGCGTACGAGCCGCCCGACAGCTCGCGCGTGGCCACCCGATAAATATGAAAACCGGGCGGTAGTTCGAACCGGTCGTCAAGCAACACGGGCCCATCCGTTGCCGTGGTGGAAAACTTCGAACCCGCGACCGAAGAGCTGCCACCAAACACGTTGCCCCAAGGCCCCTGTCCAAATGTGGCAACAACCTTGGCCGGTTGGAACTTGGTAGACGAATTGTCAATCCGTTCAACATCCACTCGCTCGCGCGAGAAGTTCCAAGTCTTATCGGTCGCCACGTTCAGCGGCTTTTTGTCGTCGCCGGTGATTTGCAGGCACAAAAACAATCCCGCCGGCCCGTCGTCATTCCAAGCTTCCACGGCCAGCACGTTTTTACCGGCACGCAGCGCCTTGGCCGCGTCCACGGCCTTGGGCTGGCGCCATTCGTCGATCCGTGCGATCTGCTTGCCGTTGAGAAACACGATCGCATGATTGTCGCACGTGACGTGCAGCCGCGCGAATTTCATTTTTTCGATCTGCGCCGCGCTGAGCGAAAACTCTTTTCGAAACCAAGCGCGCTCATTGCCGACCGAAGCCGAATCGGTCCAGATCCACTGGCCTGTCACCGCGCCGCTGGCGGATGCCGCAACCGTGGCTATCAACAAGACGAACGAAGATGAAATGAATCTCATTGCAGAGTCTCCTATAGGATCACGCCGGGGCGTAAAGCAGCAAAGATGAACGGCCCTTTGCTCGCCTCTTATGCACTGTCTACTGAGGCTTTCCGAAGCACAGAATCTGCCCGTCGACCGTGGACACGTACAGGCGGCCGCGGGCTGCGGCCAATGCGTTGAACACGGGCCGCGCGGGCAGTTTCCAACTATTGAGCACCTTGCCGTCTTCGGTGGAGAACGCCCGGACCATACCCGCCTTGGTTCCCTCCCAAACAAGACTCTTGTCCCGTTCCACCTGAACCGATTGCCGGCCGGCCAGAAAAATTGCTGACCCTGCGCAAATCAAGGCGTCCGCGCGCACGTCCAGCAGGTCGACCGTCCAACGCTTGGTACCCTTTTCGCGATCGGCAAACCGGAATAGTTGCGGCTCCGTGTGATAGCCTAGCCAGGACGCTCCGAATAGGGTCTCGTCGTTGAACACCAACCGCTCGGCGTAGATCCGGCTAGGTCCCGAGAGCCTCCATTTGCGCACCTTCCCCTGAACCTCCGCGCTGGGCCCTCTGCGAAGAACACCCGCAGGAAACGATTCCTTACGGGTTTCGACTCTCTGCTTCTGCGGATCGATACGTGTTAAGTAACGCCCTCCCTTCGAACCCAGTCCACAGAAGTAGAGAAAGTTTGCGTCCGCCGTCAGGGCCGTGGCCGCTGTCAGCCCTGCCCGCTGTTCCCATAAAATCTTTCCCGAAAGCGGATCCGCCGCGACGGTATGATATCCATCAAAGGTTTGCAGGCGCCCGGCAAAAAAATAAGCCGCATCCTGGAAGATTGTGACACCGGTGTTGACGGGCCAGGCCGACTCGATCTGTTCGAAAGCGACGAGCTTTCGGTCGTGCGGAGCGGCGTGGAGGCGCCAGACCTGCCGTCCATCGGCCGCGTTAAGGGCATAGACCCAGCCGTCGTTGCATCCGACCAGGCACAACCCTTGATGGAAGGTTGGTGCCGCCTCGACGGGCCCACCTGTGGTGAAGGCCCATTTCCGCTTCCCACTAACAGCATCAAAGGCCAGGACGCGGTGGTCCCGCGTGCCAATGAAGACCATTCCAGCCGCGATAATGGGGGCCGTTGGTCCCGCGCCGGCCTCGGCCGACCACAGCAATATGCTGTCGCCGGGCACCGTGGTCGAGGCGACCCCCCCCCGGGTAGCATCATGTAAAAACGCTGGCCAATCCTCAGAACTCGACCGCGTCCCGGCAGCAGTTGCCGGTCCGACTTCCAGCCGATGCTGAACAGGCTGGTTCCGGGTAACGGCGCTGCTGGGCACCAGCGCGAAGGTGCCTTTGAAGGGCGAGCACGTACAGTCGGCGGGCAGATAGTACATCATGCCGTTGGCCGGAATCGTGCCGGGCTTGCAGGCGCTGCGGAAACCGTCGTGATCTTCGACCTTGCCTTCGAGGCTGATGGTCGCACTCCCCTTGAAGAAATAATTCAAGGAAGCCGTCTCGGTGATGCACTTTCCGCCTCCCGCCCCGCCCTGGCCTCCGCCCATGCGCCCCTTTTCCTCGCCCGTCTGCGGGTCGAGCAGCAGCCAGCCCGCGCCGCTCCTCTCCGATACCTTGACGTAGAGCAGGTCGTTGACGAAGGAAAGCTGCTGAACGGGCCGGTACCCGTTGCCCAGGGCCTCCGTACGCGTCCAGAGTTGCCGGCCGTCCTGCCCAGAAAACGCGTGCAACACACAGGGGCCCCGGCCTCGACTCTCCATCACCATCAGGACGCCGTCGTGATAGGCCGACCGCGCGCACCTTGTGAACT
>CALBSZ010000595.1 GCA_937967665.1 uncultured Planctomycetaceae bacterium | reverse complement strand
CGCTAAGCATCCAATAGCGTGCCGCATGAAATGCGCGAATGATAGGCGGCCTCGGTGACTTCCCAGACCACGTCGCCCTTGCTATCCTTCATTGCTCGCATCTTGCCTGCCGCGTTTGCCGCGGCGAATATCGATCGACAGATCGACGCACCTGCCGCTCTTGCCACTCTTCTAAATTGCGGCAGCCTACTGCCTGAAAGAATAGCACCGCCATGGCGGCGGGCGAAAACCAGAAGGCAAGTCGGTTGCTCGGGCGAGTGTCTCTTTGTTCGATGGTCATGTTGTTGCTACTTGCTGAGGTCCTTGATGCGAATGTTTCGATACTCGTGAAATCCACCTTCTCCTTGCAGTCCGATGTAGCCGCGCGTGTACTTGCTCAGGCCGTCCGAAGTGGTCACCAGTTCGCCGTTGAGACGCACCTCCAGGTTCGCACCGACGAGTTTGATTTCGTATTCGTTCCACTCTTCGATCGGCTTCAGGACTTTCTGGGCGAGTTCGACATTCAAATCGTAGTTCGCTCCGAAAACCTTTGCCATTCGCGGACTGTTTTCACTCTGTACTTCGTACCGGCGACTCGGCCAGCCGTTGCCCTCCTCGCTGGCACGCAGGAAAACGCCTCCGTCCTGCCTGGGCTTCATAAAGCGCAGTTCCAGACGCAGGACGAAATCCGAGTACTCCTTGTCGCTGCGCAACCAGCCACGTCCGCCATTCAGTTTGATCACGCCATCTTCCGCGACAAACGCCGCCCCGTTCATGAGGTGCCAGCCGTCGAGCGTCTTGCCGTCGAACAGGCGGACGAAGCCCGCTTCCGCAGTGCTCTCCGCCGCCGCGCCGCGATGGCCTTGAAGTCCTATCAGGATGGCGAATAGGGAAAGCGCTAGGCTGCGATTCGGAAACATGGTGTGCTCCTGCAGTTGGTGATTTCGAAGATACGCGTCGCGACGCTCGATACGGGCGAACTTCGCGATACCAAGTTGGACAGTACCAGGGACGATCGTCACAACCATCCGAAACGCGAGCGAGTGAGTTACTTACTTACCGCTGCATCCACTTGCTCGCGCTGCGTGCTTGCCTCCTCACTGATGTCCGTAAAGGCGGCTCGGTTCTGCTAGGCCAACAGTTCCTGCAATGGGCCGTGCTGGTCGAAGTCTTTCAATCCGGGGTCCGGCATCCCGAAGCTTTCGCGCTGGGACCCGGCCAGTTGGAGCAGTGTAACATAGATGTTGGCGGTGGTGCGATGACCGCGATAGCCATACGCGGGATAATCGACGAATCTACCGGTATTCAACTTGCCGCCGATATTTCCCAACACGACCATCGGCCATTCCCAGCAGCGCGAATGGTGTCCTTCGGCGCCGTCACTGAGGTATACAATGACGGTATTATCCAGCATCGTACCGTCTGCTTCGGGAATCGCGTCCAACGTCTTGGCCATTTTGGCGATCTGTTCGAAGTGGAAGCGACGGATCATTTCGGACAGTTCGTACCAGGTCATGCCGTTTTCGCTGCCGCCATGTCCAATGCTGTGTCTTCCCTTCTTCAAGCCCATGTCGGTAAAGCAGATGTCGAAGTCGCGAATTCCCGCCGCGGAGGAAATGGTCATGACGTTCGTCAGGCCGCCCACCAGGGCCGCGGCACGCTCGGCGGCAACGTCGGCAGGAGCAGCCACGTAGCTCATCAGGCAGGGCAAAAACGCCAGAATCGGGAAATAAATCCACCTCGGCATCTGAACAAACTCGCAAAAAAAAACAACGATTTGCGCCGACAACTCATCAGCGTTCGTTTATATTTCGAGGTGTCCGTCAAAAGCTGCCAAGAATTCTTGGCAGAATTGCCCGTTTGGTGCGGAATAGAAACGAATGCCGATGAGTTCTTTTGTGGGACGCGTATGGATTCGACCGCTGCGGAACGCCTGGTGCGGCTCTTAAGTACCCACCAGGAAACACTTTATCGATATGTCTTCGCGCTTCTGCCTAACGAGCAGGATGCGAAGGACGTGGTCCAGGAGACCTGCGTGGCGCTCTATCGGAAGCTCGCCGAATACGATCCCGAAAGACCGTTTTTGCCGTGGGCGTTTCGGTTTGCTCATTTGGAAGTGCTCAAATTCCTCCAGAACAAAAAACGTACGAACATCCAGCGCAGTAAATTGAGGAAATCGATGACGATACGCTCGAAGAATTCACTTTGTCCCAGCCACGAGCATGGGTTTTCCCGCCGAGCCTTATTGCAGGGCGCCGTAGCGGGTGGAACTCTGTTCGGCGGTTTTGGACGCCTGTTCGCCAACGACAATGCCGCGCTGGCGCGCGGCAACGACAAACGCGTGATTTTAGTCTTCATGAGTGGCGGACCCAGCCAGTTCGAGACCTGGGATCCCAAGCCGGGGCAGCCGACGGGAGGCCCGCACATCGCCATTCCCACGTCCCTTCCGGGAGTCCATTTCGACGAGTTCATGCCGAATCTGTCGCGGTTGGCCAACCGGATGATCACGGTGCGCAGCATGACCAGCAAGGTCGGAGATCACGATCAAGGCCGTTACGTAGCGCAAACGGCGTACAACCCCAGCACGCTTGTCGCGCCCGCGCCGCACTGGCTTTCGGTCTGCGCCCACGAGAAACCGGCTGTCGCCGACGGCGTGCCGTCCTACGTTATGCTGGGTAAGGACAACTTCGGTTCGTTGCACGTACCGGGAGCCGGATTTCTGGGTGCCAGGCATCAAGCGCTGCACTGCCCGGGAGACGGCGCCGGGCCGCAGGACTTGCCCGTTCCCAGTCCCGTGGCGATCGAGGACTTTGAACGCCGCGAAGAACTGCGGCGTTCGTTCAGCGACACATTTGCGGAAGGACGTCCGCGGCGGCTGGTCGAGTCGCACGACGGGGCGTTCGCGCAGATTGGCGGCCTGCTGCGAGCGGGCGATTTGTTCGACATTTCTCAAGAACCCGAAAAGGACTTTCAACGTTACGGCGACAGCAACCTGGGACGCGATTGTATCCTGGCGCGACGTCTGGTCGAACGCGGCGTGCCGTTCGTGCGCGTGCAGCATCAAAGCGGCCTGGCATGGGATAAACATCGTCGCGCCTTTCAAAGTCAACGCTGGATAACGAGTGAATTCGACACGGCCGTGGGGGCGCTGATCGATGATCTGATCGATCGCGGACTCTGGTCCAGTACGTTGCTGGTCCTGATGGGGGAATTCGGCCGGACGCCGGACATTCAAGGACAGGGACAGCCGGGACGCAATCACTGGACCAAGTGCTGGTCGCTTTCGTTCGGGGGTTGCGGCCTGCAGGAAGGCCTGGTCGTCGGCGCGACCAATCAGAACGGAACGGACCTGCAAGATCGTCCCGTGACCATTCACGATTTGTTCTGCACCTTTTACAAGACACTCGATATCGACCCCCATAAGGACTTGGAGTTCGAGAACCGGCCCATCCCCCTGGTCGAAAACAAGTTGGGTCAACCGATCGAGGAAGTCTTTTGAAAACTCCGTCGCGTTGGGAAGCACGTCATGATCTGGTAACCCCTGTTCTGTGATTAGGTATCAAGATGGCAGCGAAGCTGACAAAAGTTGAAAAGACCTTTTTTGTTGACGACGGCGAGAAACGCGGCCCCATGACCATGTTGCGCGTGCGGTTCCATCCGCGCGAATCGCGGCTGGTGGCTTCGTGCGCGGATCGGCGCGTGGCGCTGTTTGATCTGGCGGGGGAAACGCAGGAGGTCAAGGGACACGGGAAGTGCGTGCTGGGGGAATTGGTGTGCCCGCACGAAATCGGCTGGGTGCGCGGGCTCGATGTCCATCCCGACGGCAATTGGCTGGCCACTGGGGGATCGGACCGCACGTTGCGACTCTGGTCGTGGCAGGATGGCCGACCTGCCGAGCAGCCGACTCGGGAAGTTCAGGCGCACGAAGGCTGGGTGGAAGCCGTGACGTTTTCACCCAATGGAAAATGGCTGGCCACCGCTGGTTTCGACGCCGCCGTGAAGATCTGGAACGCCGCGGACTTGAAACTTGTGCAAACGCTGTCCGGGCACGAACGCTATGTCGACGACGTCGTCTTCACCAGCGACGGGAAGTTCCTCATCAGTGGCGGCGAAGACGGACGTGCGATCGTGTGGGAAACGTCGTCGTGGCAGCGTTCGCAGACGATCGAATTCGGCGACGCCAACAACCAGTACGGCCAGACGCCGAAACATAGCGGCGTGCACCGGCTGGCCGTCAGCCGGGACGGCCGTTGGCTCGGCATCGCCGGAGGCCGGAAGCTGGAAATCCACGATTTGCAGTCGGGTGAAATCGTCTCCAGCGAAAAGCTGAACATGCAGGTTGCCTTCCACCCCGCCGCGGACCTGCTGGCCGCCGGCGAAAGCGAAGTGAAGGTTTGGAGTTTCGACGCCGCGAAGTTCGCACCTCCGGCGAAAGACAAGAATGGGAAACCGCAAAGCCCGAAAGGAATCCCCGGAGATGCCATTGCGACGATCAAACGCGGCGAATGGTCGCTCGGTTTACAATTTTCCGCCAGCGGCAGCCAGGTGGCGCTCGGCAAGGCGAATGGAACGGTGGAGCTTTACGATGTGTCGTAGACAAGCAGTGGCAACGGTTCGATTGTGGTACGTGCTTTTCGGTGCGGCGATTTTCGCCTTGGCGACCGTCACCAACGCGGCTCACCCCGTCAGCACCATCGTCGATGACGAGATCACCGCGGCCCTGCAAGCCAGGAAGATCAACCCCGCGCCGCGCGCCGGCGCCGCGGAATTGCTGCGCCGCATTTATCTCGATGTCCTGGGACGCATTCCAACTGCGAGCGAGACTGCGGACTACCTGGACGACAGCCACCCTGACAAGCACCATCGTCTGATTGACCAACTGCTTGCTCATGAAGAGATGCCAGCCTACTGGCGAACTGTGTTCGACGAATGGCTCAACGGAGGACTCCTGGAACGCGACTTCGGTCGCGACGGATTCCTGGACTACCTGCAGGACGCGTTGCAATCGAACAAGCCCTGGAACAGGCTGGCCCGCGAACTTCTTGTGCCGGACCTGCGCGATGAACAGCAGCGTCGCGCGGCCTACTTCCTGGCCGTCCGCCTGCGCGGTTCCGATAACGAGGCCAAGATCGACAGCATGACCAGCGGCGTGGCCGGGGCCTTCTTCGGTGTGCAGCTCCAATGCGCCAAGTGCCACGATCACCCGTTCGTGGAACAGTGGAAGCAGGATCACTACTACGGTTTGGGAGCGTTTCTGGGCCGCACGCAGGAAGCACGTCTGGGCAACACGCCGGTTATCAAGGAACGTGCCGACGGTGAAGTGAAGTTCGTCACGACCGAGCAGGAAGAAAAGACTGCCAAGCTGCTTTTCCTGGACGATCGGGTTTTCGACGAACCGGAGCCCCCGGAAGACCGCGACCAGTGGTATACGAAAGTTGCTGGCGGACTGCCGGAGCGACCGTATTTCAGCCGTCGCGAAGTGCTGGCCGACTACGCTCTGAACGCCGATTCCCGCTTTTTCAAGCGGGCCATGGTCAATCGCATGTGGAAGCAAATCATGGGCCGTGGACTGGTGGAACCGGTGGACCAAATGCACGAGGCGAATCCGGCTTCTCACCCGCAGCTGTTGGATCGTCTGGCAGACGACTTTGCGGCAAACGGTTTCGACCTGCGGCGGTTGATGGCGGGAATACTCCACAGCGAGACCTACCTGCGCAGCAGCCGTTGGGACGGCGGTGGCGATCGACCGCGGGATAGCGACTACGCTACAGCCATCTTGAAACCGCTAACTCCCGACCAACTGGCTATGAGTATCGGTATGGCAACGGGGCACTACGATTCGCTGCGCGCGAAGTTTGAAAGGGAAAAGAAGAATCGCAAAATTGCCGAAGTGACGCCGGCGATTGCCCGCGCCTTCTATTGGCGCGAACGCGATGTCCAGGAATTCGCGAACCGCTTTCGCAGTAGCGGCGACGGGTTCAATGCCAATGCCGGGCAGGCCCTGTTTCTGTCTTATAATTCGCTGATGGAAAAGCAGCTGCGACCCGCGCAGGAAAACCTTGTCGACCGGCTGCGTCAACAGTCGGAAAACGCGCTGGCTGTTAAGGAGGCGTTCGAGACGGTTTTGTCCCGGCGGCCGACCGCCGAGGAATTGGAACGCAGCGTGGCGTTCCTGGCCGCGGCATCTCCACCGCGAACACAACTCTGCCAGGAATTGGTTTGGGCGCTGGTCTGCAGCGGCGAATTTCGTTTCAATCACTGAGGCCCGCGTTTCTTTGTTGTTCATGTCGAGAGGGCGAACTCATGACGCGACCGTATTGGATATTAATGGCCGTTGCCAGTTTGACGATGTCTTTCCCATTGTCGGCTGTCGCGGACGAGGTTGCGACGACCGGTTGGCGGGGAGACGGTTCGGGCCGCTTTCCGGATACGCAGCCGCCCACCGTGTGGTCGAAGCATTCGTCCAATATCGTCTGGAAAACGGAGACCGGGCGCGGGTATTCCTCCCCTGTGATTTGCAAACATCCGGCGGGCAGTCGACTGTTCGTGACGTCCGAACCAGCCGAGGTGCTTTGCATCGCAGCGACGGACGGCGCTGTGTTGTGGCAGCAAACGGTCGGTTACGCGGCGGCACTCGGTGAAGCCAAGGCCAAACGCATTGAGGAAACCCATGCCGCGTTCGACGTCGAAAAGCGGGAAGTTAACAAGCAATACGGTCTACTCCGCAAAGAGAATCCGGACTCACCCAAATTGGAATCGCTCAAACGAAAACGGCAGGAAGTCGATATGCGCCGGAAAGAGTTCGAACGGCAGTACCCACCCGAGAAGCGAGGCGGCGCGGGAAACGCCGCCGCCACCGTCGTCTGCGATGGCAGTCGTGTTTTCGTACTGTTTGGTACCGGTGTCGTGGCCTCACTCGATGTCGATGGCCAATTGCTGTGGGCCCGGCACCTGGAAGGGCCCACTCAAGGCTTTGGTCATAGTGCCTCACCGGTCCTGGCCGGCGGTCGTTTGATCGTGCATCTGCAGAACCTCATCGGACTGGATGTCCACACCGGAAAAGAGATCTGGCGACACGAGCTGCCCGCCAAGTTCGGCACGCCGGCGGTCACGCGGATCGGCGATGACGACGTGGTGATTACGCCGTCCGGAGCGCTGGTCGTGGCCAAGGACGGACGACTGCTGGCCGAGCGGCAGTTTGAATTGTCCGAGAACTCGCCGTTGGTTCACGGCAACATCGTCTATGCGCAGGAAGTAGGCAAAGTGAAGGCACTTCGATTGCAAAACGACACGCGGGAGCTTGGGGAACTGGAACTATTGTGGGAAGCTGCCGGATCCCGCGAACAACGCATGGCATCCGCCTTGTATCACGACGGACTACTGTATGCCGGCGGCCGGCGAGGTATCATGGAGGTCATTGACGCGGAAACCGGCGAACTGGTCTACCGACAGCGACTGGACGTGGGCGAATTGTTCCCGAGTCCCGCGCTGGCCGGCGGGCTGGTCTTCTTCGGTGGCAAGGACGGCCAGACGCTGGTGCTTCGCCCAGGTCGCCAGTACGAGGAATTGGCGAATAACGAATCGGATCGGTTCAGCACGTCGCCGGTCTTTGAAAACAGCCGCATGTACTTGCGGACGGACAAATTCTTGTATTGCATCGGAGAATGAATTGATGGTCGCGTTCTGCCAGCAGCGTTTCTGGATACGGATTTTTGCCGCAACGACTACTGTTGTCGCGGGTTCTTTGTTCGCGCAAGAGAAGCCGAAAGGGATCTGGACGGACCCGGCGGATGAAACGATTCCCGCGGTATTCCATGTACAGGGCGAGTACCAGGGTGAACTCGAAAACGGCCAGAAAGTTGGTGCCCAGGTCATTGCACTCAACGAGGAAGGTGCTGTGCAGGCGGTGATCTATCCCGGCGGGCTACCTGGCGCCGGGTGGGACGAAAAGAACAAGATCCTGCTCGACGGCAAACTGGTGGAGGGAGTCGTCGAACTGCAGCCGGCTGACGGCGAACGCAAGTACATGGACGGGCGGCCAGAACGTTTTAGCGCCACGCGCGCGTTTCCTCCGGAGGGACATCAGCCGTGGACCGGGGTGATTCGCGACGGTGTTCTTTCGGGAATGACCAGCGACGACAAGTCGTATGCGATGAAGAAGACCGAGCGGCAGAGCCCGACACTCGGTGCCAAGCCACCCCAGGACGCGATCGTGCTGTTCGACGGCACGAGTCTCGAACATTGGAAGGGCGGTCGTCTGGAACAAGATACGTGCATCTTGCATACCGACGCGAAGGACGTGAAGTCGACAGGCAAGTTCAAAGCCTACTCAGTGCACCTGGAATTCCGCACGCCGTTCCGGCCGAAATCGCGCGGGCAAGGACGTGGGAACAGCGGCTTCTATCAAACGAATGGGCAGGAAATCCAGGTGCTCGATTCTTTCGGATTGGAAGGCTTGAAGAACGAGTGCGGGGGACTGTACGGTCGCGCTGATTGCCGCATCAATATGTGCCTGCCGCCGCTGTCATGGCAGACTTACGATGTGGAACTCGTTCCCAACGCTGATGATCCCAAAGCCGCCACGATCACCGTGCGCCACAACGGCGTCTTGATCCACGACAAGGTTCCGACCAAACTGGGTGGTGGCGGTTTCAAGCTTCAAGGTCACGGAAACCTGCTTCAGTACCGGAATATCTGGCTGGTCGAACATCGACTGGATGAAGTCGACTAGCGCTGTTTCCAGTTGGTAACTTCGTTCGGACCGCCCTACTGTCGTCCCGCGACTCTGCTCGCGGGAAATGGTTAGAAGGCGTGTCGCGCGAGCGGAGTCGCGTGACTAGGCTTGGTTTTAAATGTCGCGTTGTTGTCATGGGTGGCCGGGGTCGAGTGAAGCGAGCCCC
>CALBSZ010000594.1 GCA_937967665.1 uncultured Planctomycetaceae bacterium | reverse complement strand
TTCCATTTTGGATCACAAACTCAGTAAGATTTTTACTTGTTCAATGTCTTTATCAGCAGCTTCATTGCCGAGGACGAGGACGACGAGGAGCGGCGGAACTACTTTGCGGAAGTGGTTCCCTGGTTCTGGTTTCTGACACGCACTGCGGACTGCCGCATCTTTCAAAAGCAGAATGTCGTGACGATCCTGGAAACGATATTCGACGACCTGGGGTTTGCGGACCTGTATGACACTTCTCAGATTTCAGGGAATCATCCCGAGCGGGAGTACTGTGTCCAGTATCGCGAAACGGATTTCGCCTTCGCCTGCCGGCTGATGGAAGAAGAGGGCATTTACTATTACTTCAAACACGAAAACGGCAAGCACACGATGGTGCTGGCGGACAACAAGGGGGCCTATCAGGACTGCCTGGAGAGCGAAGTGGACTTTCCGCCAACGCACGGGCCGACAGCGGTGACCGATCACATCACGGCGTGGCAGCATCAGTATCAGTTTCGCACAGGCAAGTGGGCGCAAACGGACTACAACTTTAAGACGCCCAGCACCCGTTTGATGACCCGCGTTGACACGGTCGTCGACCTGCCCGGCACGGATGCGTACGAAGTCTACGACTATCCGGGCGTTTATGCCGAAAGCGGCGACGGCGAAGCGTTGACGCGCATTCGCATGGAGGAGGAGGAGGCGGGTTATGATCGCGTGGACGGCGCCAGTACCTGCAAGTCCTTTGCACCGGGCGGCAAATTCAAAATCGGCGTTCATCGCAGCCGTTCCGAACAGGGCAAGTCTTACGTCCTGACGGCCGTGACGCACAGTGCCACGGAACCGATGAGTTACGAAACGGGCGGCCAGGTCAGCGAAGACTACTCGAACAGCTTCGAATGCATTCCCGATGCCGTGGTCTTTCGTCCCCAGCGCACGACTCCGCGTCCGCAAATGAAGGGCGCTCAAACGGCCATCGTGGTTGGTCCCGCAGGCGAAGAGATCTATCCGGATGAACATGGTCGCGTCAAGGTGCAGTTCCATTGGGATCGCGAAGGTCAGTATGACGAGAACAGTTCGTGTTGGATTCGTGTATCGCAGCTTCATGCCGGCAAGGGGTTCGGTGCGATTTCACTGCCCCGCATCGGCGAAGAGGTGATCGTCAGTTTTCTGGAGGGGGACCCCGATCGGCCCATCATTACCGGGCGCGTTTATCATGCGGAAAACCAGCCGCCTTACGGATTACCGGACGCCAAGAATATCAGCGGCATGAAGTCCAACAGCACGAAGGGGGGCGGTGGCTACAACGAATATGTCATGGACGACACGCAGGGTAACGAATTGATTCGCGAGCACGCGCAGTTCGACAAGGATTCGACCATTGAAAACGACCTACGCGAACACGTGCTCAACAATCGGTCCCGAGACGTGTCGGTGGATGAAACGGTGAGTGTGGGCAGCAATCAGAGCATTACGGTCGGCAGCGATCGCTCGGTCGCCGTGGGCGCGAACCAGGACGTGTCCGTCGGCAGCAACCAGTCTATCAACGTCGGCAGCAATCAGGATACTTCGGTGGCTGCGAACGATTCGGTCACCATCGGCGCCAACCAGTCGATCAGCGTCAGTTCCAATCAAGATATCACCGTCGGAGCGAACCGCGCGGCGAGTGTCGGCGGGAACGAAGAAGTGACGGTTTCTGGTTCCGCCACCATTTCCGCGACCGGGCCGATCGAAATCAAGTCGGCGGCCAAGATCACGATCGGCGTCGGCGGCTCGTCCATTACGATCACTGCCGCGGGAATCGAGATAGCAGGACCGATGATCACGGCGTCCGCTCAGGGAGTGAACACGATCACTGGGGCCCTCGTTAAGATCAACTGACATGCCGCTGAAAAACTTTTTCGACGAACAGCTGGCGTCCCTGCGCCAATTCATGGCTTCCGCCGAATTGACGATGTGCGCCCTGCAGCATGCTCCCGATATCAAGCGATTATTGATGAAACTGCTGGCCAGGTTGGACGAGGACGATACAAATCCACACGTCATGCTGGTTATCGACGCAGACTTCGAGGATACCGATCAGTACTTCCGCGCTGCCTTGGCGGATATCCAGGCCCAGAATGAAGCTTTTCGCGATTCGCTGGCGGAGATCGGCGTGGAATTACCGACCGCCGACGATTCGCCGCAGTTGTCTCCGCGCCATCGCTTCAAACGCTACGTCGCCGACGTCGCCGAGTCCCTGCCGGAATCGGTCGGAGCGTACGTGGTCATCCTGGATGCGGCCGAGATTCGTGACGACCAGCCGTTCAAAGAGGCCATGGAGTACCTGGGGCACCTGACGCGCGGCCAGCGCGCCAAGTACCTGGTACTCGATCGTTTGGCCAATCCAATCCTTCACGACTTGCCGCAGCGGACCGCGCGCGGCGTGATTCAAACGTTTCACTTGCCGCCTGAAGAAATCGAAGAGCGGGTGAAGCAGGACCTGCAGCAAGGGAAACTCAATCCCGACGAACAGCGGCAATACACCGCCATGGCGGGCTCGTTCGCGTTCGCGCACGGGCGGCTGGACGAGGCCTTGGAACAGCAGACCAAGGTGGTTGCGCTGGCGGATGAAAACGGCATGCCCGCGGACCAGGCGACCGCCCGCTACAATCTGGGCAATACGCATCTCAAGCGGGAGGAATTCGAGCAGGCGGAACGCTGCTTCGGTCAGGCGGCCGCGCTTTGCCTCGAGCACGAATTGAATCCGTTGCTGGCGATGGTTTTGTGTAATCTTGGCGTGACCTTGCAACGGCAGGGTCGCATCGACGAAGCGGTGGAGAGTTTTGATGTCGCGCGGCGGACGTTCAAGGCCGTCGGGAATCCTCCTGCCGAGGCGTATGCGCTGGACTGCAAAGCGTCGTCGCTCTCCCTGGAAGACGATCGCCACGAAGAAGCCGAGCACGCGTGGCGCGAAGCCCTGGCGATTTACGACGGCATTCAGAACGAAGCGTTTGCGGACGCTCGTGCCGGTGGCCGAACGGATATCCTGGAGAAGCTTGAGCGTTTCTTTCAGGCTACCAACCAGACGGACAAGCTTGATCAATTGCGGCAAGCCGCGGAGGTGGCCCGATGAGTGTCGCCCCCGATGTCGCCAATGTCCTCCGCACCGCCGCCCAGAACGCGGGTTCCATCGAGCAGGGGAACCAGCAGGCGGCGCAAAACGGCGCGCCCCAGACCAGTGGATTCGATGTCATGACGCATACGGGCAGCGGGTTGTCCAACCGCGACCTGGGCGACCGCGTCCTGAACGAGACCCCGGCCGGCGCCATGTTGGGCATGTTCAACAGCATGACCAGTCCCGTGGTGGGCAGTCCGCCGAGTGCCATCCCGCAGGCCATGTCGCAAGGTTGGGACGGCGTTTCCAACGCGGCGGCGCAAGTCGGGCAGGCGCAGGGGGCGCTGGCCACCGTTGGCGCGGTGTTCGGAACGCTCACCGCGTTCGAACAAATGCTGTCGATGGCCGTGTCGGCGATTCCGTTTCCCGCCTTCCCCGCCGTACGCATCATGGACATGGATGTGGGCTTGCCGCACGCCCACTCGCACCCGCCGAATCTGGTTCCACCCGCGCCGCCGGTGCCGTTGCCAAGTACGGGGCCGGTGATTCCGATCCCCTTTCTTTCGGGCGCGACGAAGTCGCTGATCAATGGCATGCCCGCGGCGCGCTGCGGCGATATGGGATTGGGAATCTGGTGCGGCGGCTATTTCCCCATGTACGAGATCTTCCTCGGGTCGTCCAACGTCTGGGTCGAAGGGGCGCGCGCGGCGCGGTTGGGCGTGGACATTACCAAGCACTGTATCTTTACTTCGCCCAAGCCCAGCGACCCGCCTTTGGGACCGATGATCGGTTTCACGATCACTTCCAGTTTCAATACCTTGATCGGCGGCGTGCCCATGCCGTCGCTTTTGAACCTGGCGATGGGCGCGGCGTTCAAGGCCCTGTTCGCCGGCGTGGGAAAGGCGATCAAGGCCGTGCGGGGAAAACTGGCGAAAGTCAAACCGCGACGCACGCCTCCCGCAAACCGTTGCAAGACCGCCAGCGAACCCATCAACGTGGTGACCGGCGCGAACTTCGATACCTTCGTCGATTTCACCCTCGCCAGCAGCGGCTTCCAATGGAAACGTTTTTACAACAGCCGGCAGGCCCAGGTGTGCGGGGACCTGGGATACGGCTTTCGCCACATCCTGGAACGTGAACTTCGTCGAGTTCCCGGCGGGTGGGAATACCACGACCCGGAATTCGACGTGGTTGGGTTTGCCGTGACCGAGCCGGGCCAGACCGAGGTCGCCCACGACGGACTCGTACTGCGTGTCCTGGACCAGCGCCGCGCGGAGATTCGCGAAACCGGTCAGCCGACGATGGAGTTCGAGTTTGCCGAAGGTCCATCGACGGCTCGTTTAAAAGCGCTGCGCGGGCCTGCCTACACATTGCAACTCGTCTACGACGCGCACGGACGGCTGAAAGAGGTGCGGCAGGAGGACGGCGCGTACCTGTCGGTCGAACGGAACACAGCGGGGCAGATTACCAGCCTGAAGCAGCACGACGACCAGCGAAACCAGCGGCAATTGGCCTGTTACGAGTATGAACAGGGCAACTTGACGTTGTGGCGCGACGCGTTGCACAAAACGGCGACGTACGCATACAACCGGGCGCATCAAATGACGCGCAAGGGAGATCGGCTCGGCTATTCGTTCCACTACGAATACGACGACGATGGGCGCTGCACGCGCTGTTACGGTGACGACGGCCTTTATGACTCGTCGCTGAAATACAATCCCGCCGAACGCCAAACGATCGAAATCTATGCGGACGGGGCGACCATCCTGTACCAGTACGACCAGCAAGGCACGCTCACCGAAGTCGTCGATCCCCTGGGCGGGTCGACGCTGTACGTTACCGATGACGACGGCCGGATTGTGGACGAGATCGATCCGACTGGGAATGTGACCAGCTGGCAGTACGACGAAAACGGTCGGCACATCGGCCGCAAGGATCCGTTTGGGAACTTGTCCGGGCCGCTGCATTTGGACCCGAATCCGCCAGATCCTTTGGCTTATCGCCTGCCTGCCACACCGCTGGAACGCGAATGCGGCAAGCTGATTCCACGTAACCTTATCACCCAACCGACTTTCGATGATCCGGTGCTGCGCGACTGTCCCGCGGAGGTCTCGAACGCCATCCTGCATTTTGAGATCGCCGGAAACGGTACCGCCGCTTTGCAATCGTTCGACGAACTCGGGCGAGTCGTTTCCGAGACCGATGCCGCGGGGACCCAATCGTGGCAGTACGACGCGAATGGCAATCGGACGCAGTGGCGGGATCGCGACGGCGCCGTGACGAAGTACGAGTACGTGTCGTGGAACAACCGAACCCGAGTGGTTAATCCTGTCGGTGCGACAGTGTCGTGCGAGTACAACTTGCGTCAATACCTGACCAAGGTCACGGATGGCGGCGGCACGGTCACCGAGTTCCGGCTCAATCAGAAGGATCAGCTTGTCGCGGTGGAACGCCACGGCAAAATCCGCGAGCGATATTACTACGACGCCAACCGCAACCTGCTCGCCAAGACAGACGACAAAGACGCGCCGTTGCTGACGTTCGAAGTTGGCTCGCACAACCTGCACTCGGCGCGTCATCTGGCCAGCGGCGATGTGCAGCGTTTTCAGTACAACCCGCAAGCTCAGATCACTTCGGCCACAAACAAGAGCGCGAAGGTGAGTCGCGCCTTCGACATGCGCGGACGGCGTGTCAAGGAATTGCGCGATGGCGTTGGCGTTGAACATCAATTCGCCGGCCGGCAACTGGCGGAGACTTCCTATCTCGGCAAGTTCCGCGTTGCCTACGCTTACGACATTGCCACGAACGCGTTTGCCGTCACCGACCCGACAGGCGCTGTTCATAAACTGATACGCAGTCCGCACGGCTTGATTTCGCGGCAACTCGCCAACGGCACAAGCGAGGTGGCGCAGTTTGATCGCGCCGGGCGTTGCGTGCGCAAAGTCGTGCTTTCGCGTGCCGGGTCGAAGAACCCCTGGACGCGAACCTATGCCTACTCCGGTGAAAACGAATTGTCGCAAGTCAAAGACAGCCTCCACGGCACAACGGCCTATGAATACGACGCGGCGCATCGCCTGATTGCGGAGACCTTGCCCGACGGCACCCGGCACGCGTTCCAATACGACGCGGCCAATAATCTGATCGCCAACACGCACATCCGCGACGTGTCGCTGCGATCGGGTAACCGGCTGGCGTCCGCCAACGGCGAGACGTTCGAGTACAACGACCGCGACCACCTGGCCACGCGGACGAGTTCCGCCGGGGAAACGCATTACTCCTACGATTCGCTCGATTCACTAGTGGCTTGCCGGCGGAACGGCGAATCGTGGCAGGCGGAGTATGATGCGCTGCGTCGACGCGTTCGCAAGACCTGGCGGCAGCAGACGACTGAGTATTATTGGGACGGATTTCGTTTGGCGGCAGAACTGAAGCACGATGGTTGCGTTAGACTGTACGTGTACCCGGACGACGAGTCCCTGGTGCCGTTCATGTTCGTCGAATACGACGATCTGGAAGCGGCGCCGGAAACAGGGCGGAGGTACTACCTGTTCACCAATCAGATCGGCGTGCCGGTCCGCGTGGAGGACGACTTGGGTGAGGTCGTCTGGAACGCCACGACCGACCCTTACGGCATGGCACACGTCGCGCACGGCAGCCGCATCGACATGCCGCTGCGTTTTCCGGGCCACTATTTTGATGCGGAAACCGGGTTGCATTACAATCGGTTTCGCTACTACAGCCCGGAACTGGGGCGATACCTGCAATCGGATCCGCTGGGACTGGCTGGCGGGTTGAACCTGTACGGATACGCTACCAACCCGCTGGTCGACGTGGATGTCGACGGTTTGGCTCACGGCTCGCAGATCGACGAAGCCGTCCCGCCCGGCCGCGTGGAAGCCGGTCCTAACGCGGAAGCAAGTAATGTGGCGGATTTCGAGCGGCTCAAGGATTCGCTCCGTGCGAGCATGGAAAAGCCGCATGTGGAAGATCCGCGGCTGGCGGGATTGATGGACGAGTTGTATCGTGATGGGGCTCAAATTGGCAGCGGCAGCACGGCGGACGCGGTGCGCCATGAACTGGCAACCGGCGGAACGGTTGGTGGCAGGACGCATTCCCAGAAAGCGGAGGATTATTCGCGCGCGTTGGAGAGGTGGCTTGACAACAATCCCACCGCGCGTGCCGGTGACCGCGCCGCCGCCGAAAACGTTCTCCGTGATATGCAAAACGCACTGAATGGAAACTAGATATGGCAATCGAATTCAACGAAGCAATGGAGATGCTGGCCGCCGCCTCGGGCCGGTTGGAAACCGAGATTCAAGAGACGCGGGCCGAATGGGCGCCTGACGATCCTCCCGCCACGATCCTGTTTTCTGCGATGGGAAAACGCATCGCCTCCGCGGTGGATGATATCGCTAAGAATGAAGCGGTCGACGTGTTCAACGCCGTGGAGGCACTGCTCACGAAGGGCAGCGAAACAGTGCGGAACGCCGTGGCCACGGGGTTGCTCGAAAGCCTGCTGAACGCCGCATCGGCGAATCGCTGCGACTTCACAAAGGTCAATCCCTTTCTGGGGCACGCGTCCAAGGAGTACTGTCGAGAGTGGGATCGGTTTACCGGGTCCGCGACGCCGGGTCTAGATTGATACCTGTGCGGAAGCAAGCGCGGTGATATCTACTTTGTCCAGGACCGGATCACAACCCAGATGTTGGCTCCTCCCAGCAGGATGAGCAGACCGACGGTAACCCAGTAGATCACGCTGGGGCGGTATTGTACCTGCCCCCAGGTGCTCAGGATCTTGCCCGAATAGAGTCCCCACAGTCCGTAGGCCACAAGCAGGACGCCGGCGACTAAAATCGGTATGCGGTAACCCACGATGCGACTCCTCCTGCAAAGGCTGGGAAAGGGACGACATCCAGCCTCTCTCAGCACAACCACGATAACAGTTCGACAGGTGCCCTTCAATCGATCGCGGCGGCTCGGTAGCATAGGCTGTCATGCGAGTCGTGCTTGAACATCAATCAGGGCCAGTCACAACTCCGCAAATCTGGCTGATATCGCAGCAGACGGCGACGGTCGGGCGAACGGAAGCCGCGGATTTCGCAGTTACCGGCGACGCGATGATTTCGAGCCGGCATTTTGAGTTGAGTTGCGTGGCGGACGCCTGCACCATTCGTGATCTGAACAGCCGCAACGGTACGTTCGTCAACGGCGAACGGGTCGAGTTTGCGGTGCTGCAGGAAGGAGATATCGTCCGAGCAGGGCAGTCGTCGTTCGTCGTGCACTTGGAGGTGTTTGGAAAAGCCTCGCCTCCCGCCGCCGCGGACACGCCGCCACCGGTTGCCACCGAGACGCATTTCCTACCGCTACGCGAAACGCCAACGCCAGCGGACTCCGACGCAGCGCAGCACGAACAACTCGCCAACCAGATGCGTGACAGTATTCCAGCGACGGAACCCTGCACTTACGACAGCGTTCAGATGGCCTGTTTGGAATTACTGTCGGTGAATCAAAGCGCGCGCAAGATGTGGGTGCGGCCGGGCACGAAAATCTCCGTGGGACGTTCCTCCGCCAACGACTATGCCATCCCCTCCGACGCACGCCTGTCGGAACGCCACTTCGACTTCACCTGTGCCGCGTCTGGATGCACGATCCGCGATCTCAACAGCACCAACGGGACGTGGGTCAACAGCAGGAAGGTCACAGAAGATACGAGCCCGGTTCATGACGGTGACGAAATCCGGGCGGGGGAAAGTTCCTTTCGCGTTCAGATTGAAGGGCAAGCAACGGTTGACTTACCGGCGACTTCGCTCTGGACACCGGTAACCTACACGGTGCTCCCATCGCGTTTGATTTCTTGTCGCCCTGTTCCGCAAGCCGATTTGCTTGCCGTGGTGCAACGTTACGGCGATGGTATCGGGATGATCATCGACTTTCCGGACAACGCCGTCCGGCCAAACTACTCGTTGCCGGTAATGGATTGGCTGCCCCGGCGGCTGGCGCGGACGTCGCCGTCGTGCGTTTGGGACGACGACGTGGCGCTGGCAAAGATGGTCGCGGACCACTGGGGCCGGGATCGAATGGTCGTGGTTCTGGCCAGTGCCGATCGGGATGTCGTGCTGCGGCAGCTACGCCTGGCGGCGCGCGGGCAAACGCGCATTACCGCCGTGCCGGAACCAGAGCTTATGCTGTCTCGCTGGCAGCCAACGGACGTTCTTGAAAAGCTCGCCGCATGCCTGCCCGCGTTTGCTTCGTCGCTGTTCGCCACGATCGACGGCCTTGTGCTGGAGACCCCCGACGGCTCATGGCAGTGCCTCACTCACCCGGATCGTCTGAAGCCGCTGGCATCACGGCTCGGCTTTTCGCTGGCAGTGCCTTCAGGCGAATGAAGCCCGTCCCCGTTTCGCGCCAGTCAACCTTGCGCTGGAGTACTACTGGCCTTCGATATACTTCAATTGAATCCTGGCCTGAGGAATCGCCTTCTGCAGTTCGGCGACGCCGGCTTCGGTGACGGCCGTGCGAGTTACCTTGAGATCCTTGAGCGACTTCAGCGGTTCGAGCTTCGACAGCCCGGCGTCCGTCACGGCGGTCGAACCGAGATGCAGGAAGGTCAGTTTCGTCATGCCCGACAGATGCGACAGTCCGGCGTCGGAGACTTGCGTGTTGTCCAGGTTCAGCCATTGCATGTTGGTGAGTCCTGACAAATGTTCCACGCCCAGATCGGTGATGGCATCGCGCCACAGGTTCAGGTGAGTGAGTTGGGTCATGCCGGCGAGATGCATCAGGCCGTCATCGAAGATCTGGCTGTTCTCACTCACGTCCAGTTCTTTCAGGTTGGTCAGCACGGGCAGGTGCTCCAAGCCGGCGCTGGAGACTTGTGTTTGCGAAATGCGAAGCTTCTTGAGTTGCGGGAACTGGCTGAGTGTCCCCAGGGCTTCGTCGCCGATCAGCGTCTTGGCCAGGTTCAATTCTTGCAGCTGCTTCAAGCCGCCGAGTTTGCCTAGGCCATCTTCGCTGACCCACAGGAAGTCGAGCGACAGGGCTTTGAGGTTGCTCAGTTTCCCGATGCTGTCCATGCCTTCCTCGTCGACCGTGGTCGTGCCGCTCTGCCCGGAAAGTCGCAATGCCCGGAGTTCCGACAGGCCGACCAGATGCGCCAGGCCGGCGTTGGAAACCGGGCAACCACGCAGATCCAAATTCTGCAAGGTCTCGATCTTTCCCAGGCTTTCCAGCCCCGCCTCGGAAATCATGACCTCGTTAAGCAACACCGATTTCAGTACCGGCAGGCTGGGCAGCTGTGCCAGGACTTCGTCCGTGACCTCCGCACCGCGAAAGTTGACTTCGACAATACGACTGTTGCCGTCGCGCTTCAGATCCGTGGCGACCTTTTCCACGGCTGCGGCGACTGCGGGATCATCGCCCGTCACTTGCGGTTCGATCGTCGAATTGGCTTGAGGCCGATTCTCGCAACCGGCGAACAGTGTGATGAGGACCAGACCGAGTAGCGGATGTCGAGCTGCCATGGGGGTGTCAGGGGTAAAGGGAAAGTAAGTACAGTGTCATGCGATTCATCCCAGTATACCGCCCGCCCCACGTCGCGAATACGTGGGCCTTTGTAAGAATTACAGGTGTTCTCGATCAGTTCGTTGCAACGGAGTTCGCGTGGCGCTCAGATAATCGTTGACGATTGCCGCGATCGAAACAATTCATTCCGGATTGGCATCACGATTGCAATTCAGCAACACAGACATCCAATTCCTGGTGACCGTATCCACGGGTCACAAAGCCGACATTCCATTCGGAGACCATTCATGCGAAACGCGAGTCTACACCGGCATCACGATCTCCTGCCGTGGGGAGATCCCTACATTCAACAGCTATTCCGGGAAGCCGAAATCGAACACGGAATCCTCTCCTGCCACGCGGAAACTCCCGCGCTGCTGGTCGACGCACGCGGCAGCCTTGAACCCGCGCGCCCAGCGGCCGACTGTGCTCCGTACGAGTACCCACATCAACTGGGAACTTGATCGCGCCCCGGATTACAAACCATTGACGACGCGGTGAATGCCGTCTTTGACACGAACTTCGCCGAAGTTGATCACGAGCCCAAGTTTCAGTCCCGTGAGCCGTAGATATGTCAGTGCTTGTGCCTCGAAAACCTCGCTATACCGGCTGGTGGCCTTGCATTCGACGATAAGCTTTTCTTCGATGATCAGATCGATTCGGAGCGGAGATGCAAGGATCTGACCCTTGTAGGGAATCGGCAATGAAACTTGACGCTGGCAGTTGAGCTTGCGTTGGGTGAGTTCCCAAGCCAAGGCTTCCTCGTAGACGCTTTCCAGTAAACCCGGTCCACCGAGGGTCCGGTGAGATTCAATGGCGCATTCGTAGATGTGTCGACTGATTTCATTCTCGGTCATTGCAAGGCCTCCGGAATGCAACGCAAGAGTCGCAATCGCTTGCGTTTCTTTAAGTGTGTCACCCGCTCACTGCGAAGGGTGTCGTCGATCAGCTCCTTGCTGCAAAGGTGCTGTTACCAGGTAGGAGTTTATCAAAGCTCCGACCGCCGGAATAGCAGCGCGAAGACGGCTATGGCAGCGTCTTAAGAATGCAACGCAAGAGTCGCAAAGGGCGCAAGAGTCGCAATCGCTCGCGCCTTTTGCGTCTCTCGCGCCCCTTGCGTTTCTTTAAGTGTGTCACCCGCTCACTGCGAAGGGTGTCGTCGATCAGCTCCTTGCTGCAAAGGTGCTGTTACCAGGTAGGAGTTTATCAAAGCTCCGACCGCCGGAATAGCAGCGCGAAGACGGCTATGGCAGCGTCTTAAGAATGCAACGCAAGAGTCGCAAAGGGCGCAAGAGTCGCAATCGCTCGCGCCTTTTGCGTCTCTCGCGCCCCTTGCGTTTCCTTCAAGACTGCGTCGCGCGCTCGGCTTCGTCGCGAACGGCAATCAAGCGGCGTTGGAGTTCGGCGTGCGGCATGTTATCTTGTGGCCACTCGAATCGTAGCCAGCTGCCAGCGGCAGAAACGTGTCCAGACACTGCGGTCCAACTTTGTGAACGTCGACGCAAACTTCCATGCCGTCTGTCCCATTCGCCTTCGCGGCGCGGAAATCGGCTTGATCTTTCTGGTGATCTTTCTCTCCGCCGGTTGTCCGCCTCCCGATGTCAATGAGGCGCACTACCTGGCCAAGGCGAAACACTACTGGAATCCCGAGTGGTGCCGTCGCGACCCGTTCCTGCAGTCGGCGGACGCCCATCTGGTATTCTATTGGACATTCGGCTGGATCACCCAATTTGCGTCCTTGCCCGCGACCGCCTGGATCGGTCGCGTGATCACGTGGCTCGGGCTGGCGTGGGCCTGGCAACGGCTCAGTTGGACGTTGTTTCCGCGAAAGCTGGTTTCCGTCCTGTTTGCGGGCGGCTTCATCGCCCTGATGCACTGGGGACACATGGCCGGGGAATGGGTCATCGGTGGCGTCGAAGCGAAGGGCTTTGCCTGGATCTTTGTCTTCTGGGCGTGGTACGAGCTGTTGGCGGGCCGCTGGACACGTACGTTCGCCTTGCTTGGCGGGTCGTCGGCGTTTCTTGTGTTGGTGGGCGGCTGGTCTGTGGTTGCCGCGGGGTTCGCCTGCCTGCTGATGCCGCGAAGACCGGCCGTCAAGGAACTGCTGCCGGGATTGCTGATCGGAGCGGTCTGCGCGCTGCCCGGCGTGCTTCCCGCGCTGGCGCTGACTCAAGGCGTCGATCCCGAAATCGCGCGTCAGGCGAATCGCATTTACGTCTTTGATCGCCTGCCGCATCACCTCGTCTTCCACCGCTTCCCGCACCTTTTCATGGCCCGGCAGGCGGTGCTGCTGATCGGTTGGCTCGCCGCCTGGCGCTGGCTCTCCAGGCACTCGGCGCATGAAAAACTGACAACCTTGTTTTGCGTTTGCAGCGGTGGAACGGTGCTCGGCATCCTGGGTGCCGCAATCGATCAATCGTTGCTCTTTTTTCCTGACTTGTCGGCGAGCCTGCTGCGTTTCTACTGGTTCCGGCTGTCCGACATTGTGATCCCGATGGCCGCGGTGTTGAGTGTGCTGTGGTGGATCGAGATATTGCGGCGGTCACGACCGCAGCGGTCCGACCTGGTGTTGTGTGCGTCCATCGTGGCCGTGACGATATCGATGTTCGTCCTGTATCTCGACCATCGCCGCGATCCCCGCTCGCGCGCTCATCGGCAGATCATGATCAGCCAGAGTGACGACATGGACGTCGTCTTGGCCAATGAACAGGATTGGATTCGGATGTGCCACTGGGTTTCCCAACACACCGATCCGGACGCGTTATTCCTGACGCCCCGCTACCAGCAGACGTTCAAGTGGTATGCCGGTCGCGCCGAATGGTGCAGTTGGAAAGACGTCCCGCAGGACGCCGCATCGCTGGTCGATTGGTGGCATCGTCAACAGGAAGTGTATCTGCCGACCATTCGCGGCGGCGGACTGCTGGGACTCGGCGAGCAGAAGTTGATGCAGGTCGCGCAGGTCAACGACATTGACTACATTGTCGTCGACCGGCAGCGATCGACGGGATGGCTGCCGCTGCCCCGCGTCTACCCGGTGCAGCCGTCGGACAATCCGTCCTACTTCGTCTACCAGGTCTTTCGCGCCGACGCGCCGTCGACGCAATACGAGTGAACGGTTCGCACTAGGCGTGGTAGTGCAGGCTTTCGGCAAGATAGGGGTCGTTTCGCGGTACCGGTACGGCTCTTGCCAGCGTGCGGAAGAGCAGCCAACCGCCGGCGCCGATCAAACAGGCTAACGCGGCCACTTCCCACAGACCGACCACGGGAGATGGGAAAACAAGTTCGCTGCCGTCGGCTGTTTTGCGGCTGATGGACGGCATCACCATGACATACAGGTCCACCCAGCGGCCCGCCAGCATCACCACGGCCACGCGCATCATGATACCCGCGTTCCGCTTTGCCGGCTTGGGCAGCAAGACGAAAAACGGTACGACCCAGTTCATCACGATCGAGACAACGACCAGCGGTCCCCAGGGACCGTGCATTCGCGAAATAAAGTACGATGTTTCCTCGGGGATGTTGGAATACCAGATCAGCATGTACTGGCTGAACCAGATGTACATCCAAAAGCAGCTGAAACCGAGCAGCAGTTTGCCGAGGTCATGGAGATGCTCGTCGCTAAACAGTCCGGCCAATGCGCGGCCGGGCGACCGTGACAGCAGGCAAAGAATGACCACGGTTGCCAACGCCGCCTGGATCATGCCGGCAAAGTTATAGACGCCCCACATCGTACTGAACCACATTGGTTCCAGGGCCATCATCCAATCCACGCTCGCCAGCGAAAAAGTCACAGCGTAGACGGCCAGGAAGGCAGCCGCGACTCCCACGTCGTTCGACCCGGTCCGCTCGATATCGGCCGGTCGTTGTCGGCGATTCACCAACCACCGCGCCAGCAAACTCCAGATCACGACGTAGGCCACCGCGCGGGTGAACCAGAACGAAGGCGTCAACCACATTTCCTTGAACCAGAATGTGCCGGCATCGCCATCCCCATGGTGATGCCAGCCGTAGCGTCCGATACCCAGACCCAACACCAGCAGGATGGCCAATCCGGACCAGGGTATCGTCTTGGCCATCGTTTCGGGCACTCGGCGAAAGGCGGCATGCCAGCCCGCGCCGGAAACATAAGTCAAAGCCAGGAACACGGCGCCGCCCAGCCCCACTGTCAGCAGGTAGAAAGTGGCAATCAACAGGTTGCTCCAAATGCGGTCGTTGACGTCAAACCAGCGACGGTCCATCGAAACGTTTCGCATCCCGACCTGTGCGACAATCATGCCACATGCCAGCACGCAGACGCCTGCGATCGCAAGCAGTTTCAGTTGCTTGAGCCAGGGGGGTGAGGTGGTTGTCATGGAGAAGCCCCTTCCGGCCCGAGACCGGTAGCTTCGAGACCTGTCGCTTAGAGACATGTCGATCCAGTGGGATAGCACCCTGATGAC
>CALBSZ010000593.1 GCA_937967665.1 uncultured Planctomycetaceae bacterium | reverse complement strand
GTAGCATGTGTTTGCTTGAAGCAACGCGACGACGCAAAGGCTTGGATGATTTATGATGGACCACAGAGACTCAGAGAACGCGGAGATGTTCCCTCTGTGTTCTCCGTGGCTCTGTGGTCAAACAAACGATTCACACCGACTCCGAGAAGCTGCCATGAATGCGGGTGCTGACAACCAACTAACCGGTGCAGTGATTGGCGCGGCGATCGACGTCCATCGTCAGTTGGGGCCGGGGCTGGAAGAGGAAGGCTACGAAGAAGCACTTTCGCTCAGGCTGACACGCTTGGGCATCGAGCATGAAACGCAGGTTCCGCGACCGCTGGTTTACAAGGGCGTCCGACTGGATTGCGGATACCGGCTGGATGTGCTCGTCGAGCGGCGTCTTCCCTTGGAGTTGAAAGCGGTGAAGCAGTTGCTTCCGGTCCATGACGCTCAACTCCTCACCTACATGCGCATCGGAAAGTATCGTTTAGGGTTGTTGATCAATTTTGACGTGGAGCTTCTGAAGAACGGAATCCGCCGCAAAATTGAAACTCGCGAATTGGTTGCCCCGGACCAGCCTGCTCCGCCCGACGCCGACCTCTCATCGAGGGTTCTCGCCGCCGCGATCGAAATTCATCTGCACACCGGACCGGGGCTTTTGGCAAGTTCCTACGAGGAATGCCTGTGCTACGAACTGGCTTCGCGGGGCTTGAAATTCGAGCGGAAGAAAGAACTTGCTTTGCGATTTGACGGTTCCGTGCTTAAAACGACAGCCACAATTCCCCTGATTGTCGAGGGCGAGATTCCGGTCTTCCCAATTTCAACCGAGCAGGACCCTACGCTGACTCGCGCGACCGCTTTGGCTCGCTTACGGCAGGGAAACTGGAAAGTCGGCCTCGTTCTGAACTTCAACTCAAGGACAATGGCCGAGGGAATCCAACGTCTCAGTGTTTGAATGCGGGCCAGTGTTGACCACAGAGGCTCCGAGGACACAGAGGGGATAAACTTGGTTATGCAACGAGAATCTATGAAAACAACAAGACTGCTACTTGTGCTCGCTCTGACCGCGTGCCCCATCCAGCGCTTTGAAGTGTCGACCACAGAGGCACGAAGGACGCAGAGAACCATATTCAGGCTTGCGAATGCTGACAACCAAGGCAGCATCACCATTCATATTTTCTTCTCTGTGTTCTCCACGCCTCTGTGGTCCAAAGCCACTAACGCATGTTGACCGCAGAGGCTCCGAGCACACAGAGGGGATAAACCTGGTTATGCAACGAGAATCTATGAAAACAACAAGACTGCTACTTGTGCTCGCTCTGACCGCATTCCCCATCCAGGGCTTTGCCGAATCCTTTCTCGTCAAAAACGGCGAGTCACATGCCGAAATCGTCATCGCCGAAAAGCCTGCACGGGCGGCCGAATTCGGCGCGTCTGAGTTGCAAACCTACCTGGAAAAGATCAGCGGTTGCCGGTTGGAAATCGTCACCACGCCAACGGACGCGATGCCGGTCAAGATCTACGTCGGAGAAAGTAATGCAGGGCGTCGTACTGGTGTCACTGCGAAAAGGTTGGCGCGGGATGCTTTTCGCATGGTTTCCGGGGACGCCTGGTTGGCGCTCGTGGGCGACGACGTCGAGTTTGAACCGCGCGAGCCCTGGGCGCGTCATCACGGACAATGGCTCGCCGAGAAGAAGCAGGAGTGGGAGGAACTCGCCGAACGACTTTGGCGCAACCCGATCGCCTCGCGGATTTACAAGGACTACAACAAGTACCTGGACATCTGGAGCTACGATCATCGCGGGTCGCTAAATGCGGTTTACGCCTTTCTTCGCGAACTGGGCGTGCGCTGGTACATGCCGGGCGATTTGGGCGAAATCGTGCCGCACTCGCGCGACATTGCCTTGCCGGAAATCGACCGGACGGTGACGCCAGCCTTTGAAGTACGGTCGGTCAGCCGGCCCATGATCAGCTCCAATGACATCGAGGATGCCCTGTGGTACCTGCGCATCGGGGCGAACGATCAGTATGGCATCATGCACCATGGGCTGCGAAACTTGACCGAGCATCCGGAGCAGCGTGCCGCGCATCCCGAGTATTACGCCATGATGGCGAATGGGAAACGCGACAACGAAAGCAAAACGGCGAACGCCTGTCTGTCGTCGGAAGGCTTCTTCAACGAGACGGTCGCCTTCGCGCGGCTCATGTTCGATCACTACGATATTCCCATCCTTTCGGTCATGCCGCATGATGGATTCAACCATTGTCAGTGCGACAAGTGCCGTGATCAGGTGACGCTCGACCGCGGGCCCTCGGGACGGTCTTCCGATTACGTGTGGGATTTCGTCGCGCGGGTGGCAAACGAACTCGCCAAGACGCATCCCGACAAGAAGATTTTCTGCGGCGCCTACAGTAGTTACCGCTTGCCGCCGCTGAAGATCGACAAACTGCCGGACAACGTGCTGGTTCAAATCACCAACGGCCGCCCGATCCGCGAGTTGGACGATGCGATCCACCAGTACACGGCTGAGCTTCGCGAGCAGTGGCTGGCGAAGTCGAGTAACCCGCTGTCGGTGACTTTGAACTACACGCCGTTCACCAATCGCGGCGCCTACCAGCCGCAATACTGGCCGCACGTGGCGGCCCGCGGCATTCAGGCTTCCCACAAAGACGTCTGGCGCGAGGATGTCTGGCTCTCCAGCGGCAAAGGCGGCCTGCATTATCCGGGTATGGCGCACCTGAATCCCTACGTTATTTCCCGGTTCTGGTGGAACCCGGACCAGGACGTCGATGCATTGCTGGAGGAGTACTACCAGCTTTTCTACGGACCGGCGGCCGAGCCGATGGGCGCGTTCATCGAATACTGCGAAAAGCAGTTCGCCAACCTCGGCTCCGACGCAGAGGTGACCAAGAACGCGCTCGATCTATTCGACCGGGCCAAAGTCGCCGCGCCGCTCGATACGGTTTACAGTCGCCGCATCGCACTGGTGGACGAATTTTTACCCACGCTCAGGAATCGCGCCACGCAGATCGACGTGAAACGGCCCGAGGGATTGCCGCGGTACCGCGTCATCGACATGGCCAAGGACAAATGGCGCGACGTTCGCGACACCTTGAAAATGGACGGCAAGTTGGATGAAGCTTTCTGGACCGCCTACAACTATCCGCGGCCCCTGAAGGATGTCGCCACCGGCCAAAAACCGAAACATCCGACGCGGTTCATGGCGCGCTGGTGGAACAACAGTCTCTACTTCGGCGTCCGCTGCGACTTTGACAAGAGTGAACCGCCGGTCATCGGCTCGAAGCGTGACAACGACCCGGCGATCTGGCAGGGCGAGCACCTGGAATTGCTCATCGAAACCGACAAGCATTCCTACTACCAGATTGTCGTCAATCCTGCCGGCGCCGTCATTGATCTGGACCGTGCCGTGCCATTGAAGAAATCCTACGACTGGTCGTCTCAGGCGGAAGTGGCCGCGCACGTGGGCGACGGCTACTGGTCCTTAGAACTTCGCTTGCCGGTAACATCGACGGACGAAGACCCGCTGCACCAGATCATCGGCAGCCGGCCTTTCCAGGCGAAGCAAACAGCGCTCGATTCGGGGAAGGGAACCAGCCTGCCCTGGTATTTCAACTTCTATCGCAAACGCTCTGGCACCGAGGACGTCGAAACGACGGCCTTCTCGGCGCTCGGCCCGGATACAAAGTCGTTCCATGTGCCGCTGAAGTTTGCCCGGATTTACGTCCAGTGAAAGGTGCGTGTGCGAGAGCGCCGCAACGGTGATGCCATGAAAACAAGTCCGCGTTTCCTTCTATTTGCCCTGTTGGTGCAAGGCGGCATTACCGCTCAGTCCACCTCGGGCGAATCGCCGCTGCCCGATCTCGCCATGCAGCCGCCCCGCGTCACGGCCGAGTTCGACAAGGATGCCGTGAAAAGCTCGCGGGGCGCGCAGGGTGTGCCGGCGATCGAACGCACTGCGAAAGGGCGGCTGTGGGCGGCCTGGTATGCCGGTCCCAGTAAACGTGGCGTCGAGAGTTCCAAAAGTTATGTCGTGCTGGCCACCAGCGGCGATGACGGAGATTCGTGGCGCGAAAAACTACTGGTTCGAGCGCGTCGTTTCGTGCATACCTACGATCCCTGCCTTTGGATCGACCCGCGGGGGCGGCTGTGGTTCTGCTGGGCTCAGAGCGCAGGAGTCCAGGACGGCCGCATGGGAGTGTGGGCGATCGTGACCGAGAATCCCGACGCTGAAACGCCGGCATGGACCGAGCCGCGGCGAATCACCAACGGCGTGATGTTGAACAAGCCAACAGTTTTGGACAACGGCGACTGGCTGCTCTGCGTCGGCTTGTGGCGAGATAACACGAACGTCCCCAACGTGAAGTTCGATCCGGACGAACTCGCGCCCTACACCATCGACATGCTAACGCACGACCTGGGAGACGAACGCGGCTCGAACGTTTATCGGTCGACTAACGAAGGAAAGACATTCCAGCGGATCGGGCAGGTCCGCATCCCTGGAGCGCGAGTCGATGAACACATGATCGTCCAGCGTCGTGACGGCAGTTTGTGGATGCTGCTACGCAACACCGGCGGCATTGCCCAAAGCGTCTCGCGCGACGGCGGACGGACATGGAGCGAAGGCTCGCTCTATTTGAAAGGCCGGACGTTCGCCAACAAACGATTCTTCATCCGGCGATTGAAGTCTGGTGCTCTGCTGTTGGTGCGCAACAATTCGCCGGACGGAAAACGTTCGCACATGACCGCGTTCGTTTCTGACGACGATGGAGCCACGTGGAGCGGCGGGTTATTATTGGACGAACGTGAATCATCGTATCCCGACGGGGTCCAGGCTCCGGACGGCACGATCTACGTGATTTACGACCACCAACGCTACACACTCAACCGCGCAGGAAAAGAAGGCGTCGGCTCCGTGCAGTTGGCAGTCTTTGATGAAGAAGATGTCCGCGGCGGGCGACCGCTGACCGATCAGGTGCGCCTCAGGGAAGTGATTACGCAACTACGCCAATAGCCCAACAACTCCTATCCGTTACCCGAACCGGAATACGGAAATCAGCGAAGTGACTGCAAACGGCGGCGAGCGCTTTGACTCGAATTAGAAAAACATTACACATCATGAATGTCATCATTCAGTCGCCTGCTGGGTTTCTCTGAATTCACTGGTAGTGTCCTAATCTTGTGGTGCAGGCGTGAAAATACAAGCACGCAGCGCGAGCAAGTGGATTTTCTCCGGGATTTCGCCACCTACTCACTCGCTTGCGCGTCGTGCTTATACCGGCACCACAACTTTAGGACTTCGCCAATTCATTGCGACTCTTTGGACTCGCGTTCGGGACCAGTATAATGCAGATCCACGTTGATTCGCCAAATCCGAACGATGCTGAAGGAGATTTTTGCGTGATCGTGTCACGACTTTTCATGGTCGCTGCCTGCGTTGGCATTTGCATGGCTTGCTCGCTCTCGCATGGCGGGGAGAAGCAGATTATCTTTCATGACGATTTCAATCGCGACGATGCCAACGCCGTGGGGAATGAGTGGTCGTCACGAGGGGCAGCGGTGCTGAAAGACAATGCCGCTCTGTTCAAAGTCAAGGAAGAAGAATTTCGACCACGCATCAAGCGTACGTTCCCCGTGCAGAAGCAAGGGAAGTTTACGGTGTCGTTCAAGATGGATTGGCTGCGTACGTCGGAGGGGACGTGGAGCTTTCACATGCAGTTGGGCGACAGCACTAAGATTCCTCGCTTGCTGATCTACAACCGGGATCTCGCCAAGGGCATCGGCGTTAATCTGGTGTGGGGAGGCGGCGAGCTGGTCAATTTTCAGCCTGCCGGGTCGTTTGGCTATTCTGTTGGAGGGAAGTTCAAGCCTTTGTTCGTCATAAACGACATGAAGAACCAGCAGACAGTTGTGGAAAAGGCGGTCGTTACGATTGATGTCGATGTCGATTCCGGAACGTATGCTGTAACATTTAACGGCAAGACCTACCCGGATCTCCCATTCGACAATAAAGGGCCGATCGACACCATTCGTTTCATTACCAATGGGTGCAGCGCAACGGGATTCTCGAAAAGCTCGATTGACGACGTCGTCATCAGTAAGGATAAATGATTTCGCCATGAGCAAAACTGGATTCATAACATTATGGCTGACCTTGTTCTCTACATGCGCGGCCTCCGCCGCCGAAACGGGCGTCGATACCAAGACGTTTGAGGAATTGGTTCAGCCTGTGCTGCACAAGTATTGCATCGACTGCCACGGGCCGGATGTTCAGGAGGCTCGCCTGCGCTACGACCAGGTTGATGGCTTTCGACTTTCGGATCGGCATCTGTGGACGATGATTCACCAGCAGCTTTCCCAAGGCGAGATGCCACCCGAAGGTGAGCCGCAACTGAGTGCCGAGGAAAAGAAACGTGTGCTGGCATGGATCGAGAAAGAACAACGGGCCTTGGGGGCCGGCAGCACGCGACGGCTGAATCGCCGCGAGTTCGGCAGCGCGCTGCAAGATGTTACCGGCCTGAAAGTGGATTTTGCCTACACCATTCCCGGCGACAGCAAGGTGAACGGCTTCGACACAGGGGCCGAGGCGCTGCAGGACGCGTCTGATTCGGTCAGTCAAATGATGGAAGTCACCAGCCGTGTCGTGCAATCGATTCGGTTCTTGGAGCCGCCGCCCAGCGAAGTTTTGAAAGTCGACCTGGTCAACGTCGAAAAGGATCCGTACCGTCAGTTCGAGCCCTGGAAGGAGAAAGGCATCCATCTTGAAAAGCTGCCTCGCATCGCCAAACCCGGGCTGGGTGCTTTAGTCGAACCGAAATGGCCGAAGGATCGCAGCGACAATCTATTCCGGGTTCCCGCACCGCCGGATCGGCAAGGCTTAGTGCGAGTGAAGTTTAGCGTCGCCTCCTACTGTGCTTTTCCAGAAGTGCCCAACCCAATTCTGTGGGTCAAGATTGGCGGCCGGGTTTATGATCGCCGTGAGATCACCGGCCCGCTGGACCTCGAGTACGAGGTGCAAGTCGAAGACCTGCTCGTCAGCTCCAAAGGAGTCAGCGTTTCGTTCGTCCCGCGCGTGGAACTCCCTTACCGCGTCAAGGGTTTCGAAAATGAAGACCGCTCCAAGCCCGGTCAATTTCCCGATGGGGCCGGGTTGTTCCGACCCGTGTGGGACAAAAGACTTTTGAAGAACCCGGAGCAGCAGCCGCGACCGTTTGTGGTGCTCAAGTCGGTTCAAGTGGAACCGCATTTTGTTGCGCCGTGGCCGCCCAAGCAGTGGAATGTCGATTTGGGCGAGATCAACGATTCGCCGCAAAGCGCTGAGAAGCTTCTGGCCCTCTGGATGGATCGAGCGTATCGCCGACCGGTAACGGTTGCCGAGCGGAAGCACTTTCTCGCGTTTTACAAGCAACTGCGTGGGGACGGCTGGACGTTCGACAACGCGCTGCGGTCGACCTTTCAAGCCGTGCTGATGAGTACCCCGTTTCGCCATTTGGATTCGACCGCCCATGAGGATCAGGTTATCGCCGATCACGCCGTCGCGTCTCGAATGAGTTTCATGCTGGTTGGCTCCCCGCCCGACGCCGAACTTCGCGAGCTGGCCGCTTCCGGAGACATCAGGCGCCCGGACGTTCTGCGGGCGCAGGCCGACCGGCTTCTCAGCGATCCTCGTTGCTACCACGCTTTCATTCAGCCCTTTGTCACGCAGTGGCTCGAGATGGAGCAGCCGATTACGCTCGTGGACGACCGGCGCGGGAAGGCGAGCTATCATTTTCGCCGGTATCTGCAGGACTCGATGCGCGAGGAAACCTATGCCTACATCAACCGTTTGCTCGTCGATAATCGGCCGGCGCGGGAAATCATTTCCAGCGACTGGACCATGATGAACGACACCTTGGCCCGGCATTACGGGTACGAGGGCATCGAAGGTGGGCATCTTCGCAAAGTAAAGCTGCGAAAGGATGACAAGCGCGGAGGTGGCATCATGTCGCACGCTGGGATTCAATCGATGCTATGTTGGATGGGAGACAACTGGGTCATCTATCGCGGGGCCTGGACCGCTCGCCATATACTCAACGACCCGCCGCAGTTGCCGCCGCTCGAAGTCCCTGAACTCGACCCCACCGCCGGCGATCTGAAGTACATGACCCCGCGCGAGCTGATGGCATATCACCGGGAGGACAAAAATTGCGCGGTCTGCCACGTGAAGCTCGATCCCATCGGCTTCGCCTTCCAAAATTTCGACATCAGCGGACGCTGGCGCGATGTAGAACATGAGTTCTATATCGTTGACGAGCTTGATTCGAATGTGGCCTGGCGCGGCACGGGCAAGACTCGCCCCGTCGATACGGTCGGCATGTTGCCGCGCGGCGAAGAGTTTCGCAACTACGACGAGTTCAAATCGCTCGTCGCCAAGGAGTATCAAGACGACATGGTGCAGGGCCTGATGAAGAACTTCATGCTCTATGCCACAGGGCGCAAACCCGACATCGACGACATGGCGGAGATCAACGAAATCATGGAAGATCATGCCGACCAAGGATACCCGCTGCGAGAAATGCTTTTGGCCGTATTTCAAACGAAAGCGTTTTTGGAGCATTAGGAGGCTTTTAGCTATTAGCTATTAGCTATTAGCTTTTAATAGTATGATTAGTTGGACAGCGGCACTTTCGCCGAAATCCCGAGAATACAAGCACGACGCGCGAGCGAGTGTGTTTCGACGCAAGTGACTCACTCGCTTGCGCTTCGTGCTCGTATGGCGGCCGAAAGTGGCGTTGTCCAATTAGGAACGCTCACTGGCAACTAAAAACCGCAAACAGGTGATTCGCAATGAAACGCAAACATCTCTTAAACCGCCGCACCGTCTTACACGGCCTGGGCGCCACGCTCGCCTTGCCTACCCTCGAAGCTTTCGGCGGCAAGACGCTGGCGGCCGAGCAGAACCGCAAGGATCCTTCGCGTTTCGCCTGTTTCTACATTCCCGGGGCGATCAGCCAGTACAAATGGTTCCCCGAAGATACCGGTTCGGATTACACTATCGCTCCCAGCCACAAACCGCTGGAGCATCACCGGAATCATTTCTCGGTGCTCACTGGGCTGTCGCATATCGAAGGACGCATCAGCGGGCATACGCATCCGTACAGTTGGCTGACGGGGCACAACATCAATCTGGTTCCCGGCACGAAGACCAATACCATTTCGGTCGATCAGGTGGCCGCGAAGCATATCGGGCCGACGTATCTGAACTCCCTCGTGTTGTCGTGGACCAGTGGAGTGGGGACCGTCACGCTCTCTCGTAATGCACTGGGAGTGGACATTCCGGCAACCGCCAATTACCGCTCTGTTTTTGAGAACCTGTTTCCCCCGGCCGACAAGGCGGAGATCAAAAAGGCGCAGGCCCGCCTGGCTCACCATCGCAGCATCTTGGATACGGCGATGGGTAACGTGAACGACATCAAACGCAAACTGGGCCGCATCGACCAACGGCGGATCGATCAATACCTGCACTCGGTGCGGGATGTCGAAAAGCGTCTCATCCAAAAGGAAGAAATCCTGGGCAACGGACGGCCCCAGTTCGATGCGTCGAAAGTTCGCCTCAATCGCGCTGCCAAGAACAGCATGCAAGAACATATCGAACTGATGACGGACCTGATCGTGCTGGCGTTTCAAACAGACATGACCCGCGTCGCCACCCAGTGTCTGGGCGGGGAAGCAGGGCCGAACTATGACGACTACAAAGATTGGGCCCGCCAGGCCGGCGCCCGGCTGCGCGGCACGCACGATGTCCACCACAAAGGAGGCGGCAATCGTGGTGCGGACAATCCCGATGTGATCGCGCTCAGCTACCGCGATGAAATGCTGTGTGCCTGCATCGCTCGTTTCATGGATAAGCTGCAAAGTATCGAAGCCTCCAACGGCACGCTGCTGGATCACACCTCGATCCTCTTCGGCGGAGCGCAAACCGCCAGCCATGTCGGCACAAGCTTTCCAACGATCCTCGCGGGCGGGAAAGCCCTGGGCTTCAAGCATGGTCAACACCTCCGCTGGCCGCTCGATAAACGACCGATGTCCGATCTGTATTTGACGATTCTTCAACAGCTTGGCTGTCAGGTCGATTCGTTCAAGGAAAGCTCTGGACCGATCTCCGAACTGCTGGTTTAAGACTGTGAGAGCAATTGCCACATTCGCGTTCTTCCTTCTCGTTACGGCGAACACATTGCCGCCGCCTGCCGAGGGCGCCGAGCAACCCGCCTCCATTCTTAAAGGACACGACGGATGGATCACGTCCGTGGCGTTTAGTCCCGATGGCAAGTGGATTGTGTCTGGGAGCGAAGACGAAACGCTTCGGCTCTGGGATGCGAGTACTGGCAAAGAAGTGCGGGTGTTGCGAGGTCACAAAGCCGGTGTGACATCGGTAGCTTTCAGTACAGACGGCAAGCGACTTGTTTCGGGCGCCTGGGACCGAACGCTTAAGGTATGGGATCCACGGAGTGGGAAAGAGCTGTTGACGCTCAGCGGGCACAAGGAACAGGTAACGTCTGTTGCCTTCCGCGCTGACGGCAAACGAATTGTATCAGGTAGTGGCGATGACAGCCTGAAGGTCTGGGACGCACAAAGTGGCAAAACCCTGCTGACACTTTCCCACGATAACGAATACGACGTGACCTCGGTTGCTTACAGCCCCGATGGAAGACGGATCGTATCGGCCGATGGAGAAAACCAGTTGAAGATATGGGATGCGTCTACCGGAGACGAGTTGGTGTCCGTGGTTGCGCATGATGCCGCAGTCAGTTCCGTTTCCTACAGCCCCGACGGAAAACGCATTGTATCGGCTAGCTGGGACGATTCCGTGAAGGTTTGGGACACCTCCCTTGAAGAGACATTCTTGCGCCTCACGGGGCATACCGACGATGTCACCATGATCACGCTCAGCCCTGACTCGAAACACCTTGCCTCGGCAAGTGAGGACGGAACCGCCAAAGTCTGGAACATGCAAACGGGAAAACTGCGGTTGACTCTCAGCGGTCAAAACGAGCCCGTGACGTGTGTCGCGTTTCGCCCCGACGTTAAATTCGTCGTCGTTGGCGGCAAGGACGACCTCAGAATCTGGCACCTCATTAATTGACGCCACTCTTCGCTTAACGCCCAGCCGCAGTACACGCTGCCAGCGTGCGAACATACCACAACAGGTTGTTGTTTCAATTTCACAGCACACAACATCTGGCACGCTGGCAGCGTGCACTACGAGCTTTTCAGCAGCCGTGTCGCGTAAGCGGCCGGGCCTCGCAACCGTGTCGATTCTCGGTGGACGCCCGGTGCCTTACGGCCAGCGGCTCACGTTATCTGAGATCAGTCCTTTTTCGGATCACCGCGAGCGTCACTGATCGCCTGGAGATATCTCGCAGCCCCTTGTTTCACGCGCTCGTCCCGGTGATCGACCAGTGGCTTGAGTTGCTGGGCGTAGGGCGTGGGATCGACTTCTTCAAACGCCAGCATCAGGCCCCTCAGTCGCAAGGGGCGGTAGATGTTCTTTTTGTCCGCCCAGGTCTTTTCCAGTTCCGCGTCGAGAGACCTCCGCGTCGCGGAGTCAATGGATGGGTTGTTGAGCAGGTTGATCAGTTGCAGGTGGGCGTACTTATAGCTGTCGCGGTGGCTGTCGTCGAAGAACGGTGCGAGTGCCTCCACGTTGCCGATAAACTCCCGTCCGCTAACGAACTCAGCGTAAGCCTGGCGCTGCAGTTTTCCCTCGGCTCTCCCCTCATCCCACTTGCGTAAGATGTATACGCGGTTGTAGTAGCTGTCGGGTAAGGAGCCGCGCTTAAAATAGTCGTAGATTTGCAGTTGCTCTTTCTCAGGACGTGTCGCATCAACGGCAGCGTCGATCACGAAATTGAGTTCTTGCTGGGTGAGCGTCGCTTTACTCAGCAGCGACAGGGCCTCATCGTACTTGATGTCAAGATTGAGGTCGCCTTCAGGAACTTGGTTCATGCGCATCAGTTGGAAAAGGCCGCGGTAGTCCACCGGGTCAACTTTTCGGAACGACGCCTGGATGGCAGCGCTGACCGCTGGGGTATGATCCCATGTCTGGCATTTGAAATAGGGACCTTTGAAGTTCGGTCGGTTTCTCCACCATGTTTTTCCGTCCCAAGGAGCCTCGCGATGGTAGAGACGAAACAGGGCGAGCGTGATCAATTTGGCGAGTTCTTTGTCGTCGGTGTCTGATACTTTCGCCGCCAGCCCGTGGACGACCTGCTCGCTATGGATTTCCTGCAAACCGCGCAGGGCGGTTTCACGAAGCTCGCCGTCGTCTAACTTGCTCAGCAGGAGATCAGCCGCATTCAATCTCACAACCGCCTTCAGGGCGGTGTGACCAAGGACCTGCTGTGGTGCACTCCAGCCTTCGGGATCGGGCTGAGCGACCGACGTATCACGATCGTCGACGATCATCTTCTGATTTTTGGCCAGCGGCAGGATAGCCGCCGCGGCGTTGACGTCACCCGAACGTGCCAGGCCAACGATCGCCCGCATTTGCACGCGTGGGTTTTCGTCCTGGAATGCTTGTCGCAGAATCTCCTTACTCGTGCCATCGATTTCGCTGGTAACATCGCCCAAGGCACGGACGACAAACTCTCGCAGTTCGGCGTCGCGGTAAAGCTTCTTCAATGCCGCGTGCGACTTCACTCCGTCGAGCTGCTTGAGTGTCATCACGGCTGCTGCACGTGCGTAAAGAGGAGCCCCGGAATCCTCGGAAAGCGCCAGCAAACTTTTCGTAAAAACCGCGCGACTTCCGCGCGTCACCATTTCTCGCATCGCGTTGATACGTGCCACTTGGCTGCGGCTGGCGAGATGGGTGAGCAGATCGGCGTCACTTGCCCCGTTGATGTCAGGAAAGTCCGCCGCCGCCGTTCTGTCTGCGGGTTGGATTAAGTCGACGTGACCGAACGGCTCGCTGCTGAATCCGAACCCTCCGCCCAATCTCGAAGCGCAGTACATTCGCGAAAATCCGTCGACATCGATGCCGATATTCCTGGGCAAATTCATGAAGCGGTCTTGCTGAACCTGGTAACTCGCCTCGAAACGCTTCCGCCGATGGATCCAAACACCGGTGTTAAAATCACCCGAATAAAGGGCGTCGCCATAGTCTTCGGGGAAGCCCGGTTCGTGAAGGTAGTACATCGCCGAGCCTGAACCAGCGCCGTAGTCAACGAGAGATGGCATCGCTTCATGGCCGAAATTCTTGTAGAGATTCGGATAGCCGAAGTCGGCGAGTTCGGTCAAATGGTGAAGTCGCGTGCCCCAGCCCCCACCGTCGTTGGTATTGTCACGGGCGAACAGATCGACGCATGGGTCGACGGCCACGTCGTAAATGTTCCGCGTTCCGGTGAGCAGCACGCCGAGCTGACTTCCGTCGGGTCGGACGCGCAGCACGCCGCCGCCGTGGAGCGTGGCCATGCTGCCATCGGTACCGGTGGCTTCGTAGCAACCTTGATCGCCGATCGCGAGATAGAGCCAACCGTCAATGCCCATGCGGATTCCATTGGGGCCGTGGACAACGCCACCTGACTCAAGTCCTTGGCCGAGATTCGTGATGAGTGTCGTCCTCTTCTCCGCCACTCCATCGCCATCGAGATCCTGATAAGCGACCAACCGCGGCGGTTGCATCAGGTAGAGTGTATCATCGACATAGCAACTGCCACGCGGAGAGTCGATGCTTTCCACGAAGCTACTGAATTTGTCGGCCTGGCCGTCGCCGTCCGTGTCTTCGCAGCGAACAACTTTTCCCGCTCTTCTCTTCGTGTTGGTCGTGCCGTTCATATCGCAGCTCACAAAAACCACGCCCTCTGGAGAAACAGAAATGCCCGTGGGCGCAGTGATGTGCGGTTTCGATACGAACTGGTTTTGGACGAGGCCTGGCTTGAGGTCGTCCGCACGTGACAATCCCGCCACGCTTGAAAGCAGCAAGATCACCAAAAACACGCTTCGCACAGCTTACTCCAAACTAGGCCCTTGGCTTGTTTGTGCAACGTGGGAAATTAGCCCACATCAAGAGGTTGTGGAAAATGACAGGTAATTTGTAGAACACGAATCGCTGGTGGTCCACAAATAAGCTGTCACGATGACGGGCTGCCATAACGACTTACGTCCTTTGTACAAACTTCTTGTCACGGCGTCCACAAGTGCAACGCAACCCGAACCACCGATGTAACGGACGGCCTATTTGCGGGCACGGCGAAAACGAAGTTTGTGATAGGTTCGATCTCCTCGTCTCTCTTCGCCGACAAATCCTTGACCCGCCAACTCCTCCAAATCGCCAGCCGTTAACCGGAGTGCGGCAAGCGCGGGACATTCGGCGAGTCGATTGTTTTGGATTCGATGATCGTTGCTCTTGGTTGCTTGCATCTTTCCGTCGCCCTCGCCATGCCAATCAAGCGATCCGCCATGGCCATCAGGTGTTTGAATTGGTCCTCAGGCAGTTGCCCGCCCCGTTCAACGCCGCGGTCGGCGATGCGGCCGTTGAGCTGTTCTCCGATTACGACCGTTTGCATGTGAAACACGTTGCTCAATTCGGCGAAGCCCATCAGCAGGTTGCGCTCAACCGGGTTACTGGATGCCAGTGCTAATTCGCGGACCGGTCCGACGACTTGCTGGTTGAGCAGTCGCTGCACGTCTCCCCTACGAGACATTGATTGAGATGATTCATCTCTATCTGATCGACGTCTACTCCGTGAGCAAGCATCCGACATCGACGGTCACACGGCTCGAAATGTGGCAGCAAAGTGCGGCCGAGCATCCTCCGTGTCTGCCCGCCTCACCGGACGACCTTGTTGTGCTGTTGGTGAAGCGTGTGGAAAGAACACTTTCTTCGCGCGGGATCGAACTGAACGGCATGTTCTGCAACGCGGACGAACTGATGGCTTTGCGCGCCGATCTGGCGGCCAACAATCATCCTACCGAGCGCTTTCAAGTGCGATACAACCCGTGGTGCAGGATACAAATTCCAAGCACGAAGTGACAAATCCCAAACAAGTCCAAAGCACAATGGATTCCCATCGCAGCGTCGGCGCGGGACTCACGCCGCGGGCGGCCCGCAAACGCCCACGCCAGCCAACGGCAAGCGACT
>CALBSZ010000592.1 GCA_937967665.1 uncultured Planctomycetaceae bacterium | reverse complement strand
CAGCTCGCTGCGCTGCCAAGCTAGGTTCTGTTTTAAAACCGGGAGAAGGGTGGCTGTGGTGGACCGAAGCGACGCCACAGAACCTTGATTCCGGGGGCTCGCTTCACTCGACCCCGGCCACCCATGACAACAACGCGAGATTTAAAACAAAGCCTAGCCTTCTTCTTCTGTCCATTGTCCCCAGGCATTGAATGACTTGCGGCGAGGTCGGTTCTTTCGATTTGTGGGGGTGACCTCACCCCAGTCGTCTCGCAACTTCCTGTTTTGATCCTTGACTCGCTTGACTTTGCGGCGTTTCTGACTTTTGGACATTGCTATCACTCTCCGGCAACCAAATGCCCCTTGCGGATCAGCGGGCTCCCTCGGAGCGCGACGGGCCAATCCGCCATCCCACGTGGAATGCATGTCTCGTGCCAACGCCAAAATCGCCAGCCGGGCGGGAGCGACACCTGCTGTGTTGGGCAATGGTTAACCACGGTGGTCAATTGCGGCGGGAAGCGAACGGATGCCCGGCGGAATCCTGAACTCTACGAGCGGTAATGGGCCATTGGCACGATCATTGCAATCGGCACGGTGGACCATTTGCTGTAGGTTGCAGCGAGGGCACGGACAAGGGATTGCGCAAGGGCGTGGAGGGAGAAACGCATGTTGGTACTCAGTAGGAAAGTAGGTCAGTCCGTAGTCATTCCCGACTACGATATCACGGTCACCGTCGTCGAAAGCCAGGGGGGCCGCGTCCGTCTGGCCATCGAGGCACCTCGGGAAATCGCCGTCTATCGCGACGAAATCCTGCCTCGGAAAATGTTGGGCGGCGAGGTTGCGACCGCACCGGTTTTCGTCGGCGCGTTAGCGTCCGATGCCACGTGCGACTCGGAAGCGACAATCGCGATTGCGAAATAGGTCTATTCGACCTACATTATCGAGGCGTTTGGTGACAGCCGTGCCGTTCGGGACGCGCGAACGGTGCTTGCAGTCCGGTTCCGCTGTTTGACGACTGACGTCCCTGCCTGCAGCAACGTCAGTTTTTTTGTTGTCTGAACGTCTCATGAATCAACGTGGTCGACCAAAAGGGCTTTCCGTAAGCAAGATGCCGAGAGTCCGCCAGAATCTCGGCAAGTACCGTATCGAAAAGCGACTGGGGGAGGGCGGTTTCGCGCGGGTCTACCAGGCCTACGATACGATTGAAGGGATTCGCGTCGCGCTGAAGGTGCCGTACGATCACCTGGTGAACGACGACGTGCTCGAACAGTTCCGCAAGGAAGTGCGGCTGGCGGCAAAACTGGATCATCCGAACATCTTGCCCCTGAAGAATGCCGAGGTCGTGGACGGGCACTTCGTACTGGCCTATCCGTTGGCCGACGAAACGCTGGCGGAACGGACTGCCCGCCGGATGTCCCTTTCGCTGGCCTTCAGTTATGCCGAGCAACTGCTGGCGGCGATTGCTCACGCGCACCAGCATCGGGTCATTCATTGCGACATCAAGCCCGATAACATGTTGCTCTTCCCGGGTGGCCGCCTGCTGCTCACCGACTTCGGGATCGCTCGAGTCGCCATGCGCACGATTCGCGGCTCCGGCTCCGGAACGGTCGGTTACATCGCCCCGGAACAGGCGATGGGCCGGCCCTCGTTTCGAAGCGACGTGTTTTCCGCCGGTTTGATTATCTATCGCCTGTTCGCGGGCAAGCTGCCAGAATGGCCATACGAGTGGCCGGCTCCCGGGGCGAGCAAGCTGCGCGGACGCGTGCCCCCCGACTTCATCCAATGGCTGCGGCGTTCCATCGAAGTGACGCCGCGCAAGCGATTTCGCGATGCCATCCAGATGGCCGCCGCGCTTGACGCCCTCAAGCCAAAAATGCGCAAGTACCTGCAGCTGCCGTCACCAGCGGGCAATTCGACCCCGGGGAAGAAGTCGACCCGTCGCAAGAGTGGATGAAATGCCCGCCGAGAAGTTAGAAAAACCACGCTTCTACATCGACCATCATGACGAGCGTCCTGAGTTGTTCTCCCTGGCGGGAGGGATCTTAGCCGCGATTTCCACACGCTGCCCCGGCAAGGATTCGGCCAATCAGGATTCGGCGGTCCTGGTCCCCGTGTCCGATCAAAGCGGCGTGCTGGCCGTCGCGGACGGTGTCGGCGGAGCCGCCGCCGGCGACCGGGCCGCGCGCCGCGCCGTGGAAGTGCTGGCGGACGAGATCCTGAAAATCGACCCGCACGAGCAACTGCTGCGTACGGCCATCCTGAACGGTATCGAACGCGCCAATCAGGAAATCCTCTCCTGGGGCGTCGGCGCCGCAACCACGCTGGCCGTCGTCGAAATCAACCAGCAATCCGTTCGTCCCTATCACGTCGGGGATAGCGAGATCCTGATCGTCGGTGGACGCGGCAAGGTCAAATTACAAACCATTTCGCACGGGCCGGTGGCCTACGGCGTGGAATCCGGGTTGATTGACGAAACCGACGCGCTCCGGCACGAACATCGCAACATCGTTTCCAATATTCTGGGGGCTACCGACATGCGGATCGAAATCGGTCCGACGATAAAGTTGTCGCAGCGCGATACGATTCTAGTGGCCTCGGACGGCGTCTGCGATAACGCCCGCATTCAGGACATCATCCCCATCATTCGCAAGGGAGACCTGTTCGCCGCCGCGGAACAACTGGTCCAGCTGATTCAGCAGCGGATGCGTTCCCCCGCAGCACCACATCCGACGAAACCGGATGATGCCACGTTCTGCTGCTTTCGATTGCAGTAGGCGGCAGTGCCGACCAATGCGTGCAAAGCCGTTGGGGACGATGATTGCTCGGTCCGGGCAAGAGCATTCCGGCGAGTGGCTCGCGGCGACATCGTTTGCAATGACGCCGTTCCGCTGAAACGGGGAGATGTTGCTGAGGCGTTGCTTAGCAGGCCAATTCGCCGGCCGTTTCGCGGCGAAGGCCGTGAACCGAGTCGGTTTGGTCCTGGGCGTTTCCGTCGAGGTCAACGACGAACCGGTTCAGACCGATGCTGATGACGTCACCGTCGTCGAGCTTGCAGACCGTGATCCGGCGGTCATTGACGTACGTGCCGTGCGTCGACTGCAGGTCACGCACGACAACCCCGTCCTGCTCTCGACGAAACTCGCAGTGATAACGGCTGACCCACTGATCGTTCAGGCAGAGGTCGACGCTGGTGGAGCGTCCGACGCGCAGCGGGCGATCGCTGAGTTCAATTTGCTGCACGGACTGGGGGCCGCAGGTGGGACGAAGGCAAGGCATGGGTATGTTCGGCTGGTGGGAGCGACGCCGCCGCACGGTTTACCGGTTGCAGAGCCGACTCCAAACGAGGAGTGCGGTCACTGGATTGTAACGTGTCAGTCACGTCGCAGACGCCTATTTCTATTCGCAGGCCAAGGCAATGTCAAGCCCCCAGCCAAAAAATTGCCCGTCATGCGAATTCGCCTGCGCCGGGTAGAGTGAGGATGGCTGGTGCTGAGTAGCCAAAATCGCCGTCGGAAAAATGGATTGCCGGCAGAGGCGGCGGGCCGTGCAACGTCTTTTGGGCGCGTGCCGGCGCCGGAATGCGCCGAGCCGGCTCTACAGCGCGTTTCGCGTAAGTGAAGCGTTTTTTCGCAAATGGCACGGTGATATCCACCGCTAAAGACGCTGAACGTCCGTGCGACTCGCACTAACGCAGAATCACGTCGCCCCGCTTTATCTGCGCCAGTTCCGTGGCGTTGACAGGGCGGACATTTGCTGAACCCTGGAAGGCTTCCGTGACCTCAAGTTGTCCGACCAGGCGGAACGAGTCGCCTTGTTTCTGGTAGACCTTCACTTTCGCGCCGCGGGGCGCCACGGTGTTTTGGTTCAGGAAGTGGACGTGGGCCTGCTGGCCGTTCGGATGGACGAACACAACTGCCCCTTTGAGTGACAGGTCGCGTTCCATGGTGTCAGAGATTTCGCCGCCCGAAGTGTTGGCCGACACCATCGTGGTCGAACGTTGATAATGACGTCGGTGACTGATTCCCGCGGAATCCAGCTGCGTGGTTTTGAGCGCGGCCGGCGACGGCTGCGTGGCGACAGGGCGTTGCGCGTCCGTTGCTCCGTCCTTCACAGGATGGCGCGGGGCGGTCGAGGGTTTGGATCCGCGAATCGGAAGAGGTGCGGGAACGCGGGGAATCACCGGGGCGTCGACCAGTTGCCCGGAGGTGCCCAGCGCCACGGGGGGCACCGGCGGTTCATCGCCCGATTCAATTCCGTCCGGTGCGTCGTCGCTTTCGATGCCTTCGATCCGCTCCGGCGTTTCGATGCGTAGCGGACCGCGACCGGGACAGCAAATCCGCAGGGCCTCTTTGGCCGCCTGCCGCACGCGCGCTGAAGGCTCTACCCAGCAGCCGTTTTCGTCCCGCTCGTAGGCCATGTGCGAGAGCTGTTTGACGATGTCTTCCTTGCAGCAACTCGTCTGGTTGCAGTGTTGGCAGCAGCCAGAGCCCGCGGCGTCCGCGATGGCCTCGACCGCCGCCAGCCGCACTTCCTCCGTACAATCATCCATGGCGGCGAGCATGGCCTGGGTGACTTTGCCATCCTTGTCGTAGCAGCCGCAGCCGATGGAGGCGAGGTACTTGATGGCCTTGATTTTCTGCTTCTTCAAGTCTTCCGCTTGCTTGATTTCCGCATCCGTCTTGATCGCCGTGACGTACGATTCCAGGTTAGCGGGGTCCGCGATATTCAGCAGCGGCGGCTTCTTTTCGAGCGCCGGATGGTTCCCGCGCCGGTTGAACAGAGAAGCGTGGATCTTGTTGGTTGCTTGAGGAATCCCAAGGAAATTCCAGAGCGTGGTTGTCTCCTGTGCGGGCAGCGCAGCACCGTTCCCAAGGATGCCAAGGACAACGAGTACCAGGATGCTGTGTGGTGCCGTTTTCATGATTCCTGCCCAACGTGGATTGTCGCGGCACTGCCGCTGGAAGTTTTGGGTTCCGCACGCGGAACCGACCGAAGTCCGTTTCGCCCCCTCGCAGCACAATCAACCGGCGCCGTTGGTGCTGCGGCTGGAGTATTCGCTATCAATGGGGAATCGGCAGAAAGCAATCTTAAAACCAAGCCCAACACGCAGGGCCCGTAAACTTTACCCAGGTTAACGGTGGACCCCGCTTTTCGGGCCCAGGGCGACGCCGATCCAGCCGTCGCGGATGTCGAACTGTGTCAATTGCAGGTCGCTGAGCCGTTCGTTTTCCAGCAGCCGCGGGCTGAGAATGGAAAACTCGCGTTCCTTGTTCAGCACTTTGGTAAAGATGCCGCGGAGGGCAATTTGGTCCCGCAAACCGAATTGCTTTCCACTGAGCTCGATATAGCCATCGCGGACCAGATCGGCTTCGGTGTCGACGGGGTCGGGACGGTAGAAGCCGCGAACGATCACGTTCTTCCAGCTGCGCGAGGCGTGCCGGAGTGCATCGAGTTTAATTGTCAAGACCGCGCGCCCCTCTTCAAAGTCGACGCGCACCGCCTGCTCGTCCGCAAACCGGACGGTCACGTTGTCCGGCAAGTCCTCTGGTTTCCGCAAGTCGTTCCCTTTGAAGATCTCCGTCAGGTGGTCCCACAGTTGGTGTAAGTCGGTTTCCGTGCCTTCCAGTCGAAGATTCTGCAGGGAGTTGTTGACCGCGGATTGGTGCACTTGCAAGCTCAGCAGGCTATCTGAGTAGGCCACGGGCCGCGCTGTATGGGCGGCAAGTTGAAGGTCCCCGGCAAGTCGATATCGGGCGATCAGACGCTGCTCCGTGGTCCGCATGCTCAGCGCCAGCGGATTCAGTTCCAAGGCGTGCAGCGGATCGAGGATCTTTTCCTGGAATTCTTTCTCGGCGGTCAGCAAGGTGTAATGCACTTCGTCGTCCAGACGTTTCGAAGCTTCGCTGGCGACGCGGTTGCGCATCAGCCACTCGGCTTGCCCCGCCTTGCTGTCGTGCTGTTGCTCGGCGATGGAACGGGCCAGCAACCCGACCAGCGGCAACTCGTCGAAATCCGTCTCGAACCCCTTCAACCGATTGCTGCCCGCCACGTTCGTCTCGGCACGCGAAACTTGCACGCCGTGCCGGTCGACGGAAAACGACTTTTGCGCTTGATAACGCGTAAAGCCTTCATTGAAAAACGTGGCCGGTCCGCGGACGGAAGAAGTCCGCGAACGAATGGCGCCTTCCGCATGCAGTCCCATCCGCCAGCGCCGCGGATCGGGGAGCAAACTGATTCGCAGTTCCGTGGTGCTGTTGGCCCGCCCGAGTACGCGCGCTCCCAGGACGGTATCGTTCACGGCCTGCTGCTGCTGGGATGCGGCGGGCAGCAGCCGATTGATCAGTTCCGCGGAAATCGCCACGCGGATGTTGGCGTTTCGATAATGCTGGTCCAGCTGGCCGCCCAGCTTCGTCACCGCTTCGGTATCCGACCAGTTCTTCATCAGGCAATACTTCGCAAGCCTTTCGGCGTCGCTGCTGCGACTCGATTGTTCGTAGCGTTCGATCGTGGACAGCAGCCGCGCGTAGTCGATGGGACTGCCCGCCCACGCCCTCAGTTCGCGGGCCAGCGTCACGAACACGGGCTCCCACAGCAGCCTCCGCTGCCTGTCATTCAGGTAGGGGGAATTCATCTGGTTGAGTATTTGCTGGGCGAGTTGCCGTACCTCGTCCACATCTGCCGTGGCGTCGGTCGTGTCGCAGATCTCGAAGGCATCGTCCAACAGCAGGTATTCATTCCAGGCGTTCGCGTGCACGTTATCGGCAAGGTACGACTCCACATCCTGCAAAGCTTTGAACAGCCGAGCCAGGTCGGGTCGCCCGATATTGGTGAACACCGGCTGTCCTGCCATGACGTTGCGGACCTGCTGCCAGATCACCAGCCGGCGTTTCAAGGCGTAGACGGCCTGCTGCAGCGGCGGCCGGGATTCCGTCAGCTCGCCATTCTGGATCATCCGTTCCGGTGCATTGGCCAGTTTCTGGCCTTCCAGCACCAGGCCATTCAGTCGAGACAAAGCGGCCTCGACTTCTTCCCCGCCAAATTCATTGGTCTGCCGCAAGCGGTGGACGGTGTCTTGGACTTCGCGCGACCATTCCGCCAGTTCCGGGAAACGACGAATCGCCGCCAGGTCGCCGATCAATTGCGCGGGATAAGCCCAGCACGAATGGCTATGCACCTCAGCCGGGCGTCCGGCGAGGTCCCGGAAATCGGGGCCACTCGGTGCAGCGGTAAAGATCAAGGACAGGAGCCGGCGAGGAATCCGGCCGAACTGCGCTGGTTCCTGCCGAGGTTCCTCGTCGGTGATCGGCAAACGAACTTCGGTGGTGAACGCCGGAGATGTATCGGCCACCATGCGTTTCGTTTCGAAACGGTCCAGTTCCGTCAGCTCGGCCAGCAACGAAGCCACCTGGCTGGTCTGGTCGGGACGCTCGACCGCAGGTGCCGCGTTGTCCGCGGGTGCCAGGACGAATTCGCTGGACGTGGGCCGGTCGCCCGTGCTCTTCCAGAACTGGGTGGCCGCCACGGTCATCAAGAACAGGCAAAGGATCAATACCAGCCGCGATTTCAGATTCGTGTGTCCGTATGTCATGAAGTGCACGCTCGAGGCCGGAATGAAATCGATCCAGGCAGCTTTTTCGTCTTGTCGGATTAGATCGGTTGTTTTGTGTGCGAGAGTAGAATGAGTTTTGAGGCGGCAGCGTGCAGAATACGCGTAATCGCTAGATTCACGCCGTCCGAACGAACGACTTTGACGGTCGTACCGATTGTGCTGTGAGGCGAGTGGAAAACCACGGTGACGTGGATGAATCGTACCCCGCGACAAACGGCTGTCAGTCGCTGTCCGTCTCGGGTGCGAACTGGCCGCGAGTTTCAAGCCCCGCTCGCCGATTGGTGGATGGCGTCCACCTCCAGGATGGCTATTACTGCCGGGGGGTATTGGCGAGCGTCCCAGCAGTCGGCACGGGGCAGCGTTTGAAGATCGAAACGCCGGTCGGTTTCCACGACCAGCAAGCTCGCCGCCGGAGCCTCGGACAGGAAATGGTCCAACAGCCCCAGCATCTTTTCCGCCTCGTCGATATACAGATCATAAGGCGGTGAACAGCAGACCAGCCAGGGCAGGTCGGTGGCGAGCTGATTCTGGCGATACCACAGAAAAGTATTGGCGGCCGCGATTTCGACAACTTCCGAGAGCCCCAACTGCCGGGCGGTGTCGCGTAACTGTCGCGCCGTCGGGAAGTGGCGTTCGATAAACGTAGCTCGAGTTGCCCCGCGGCTCATCGCCTCGAAACCAATGGCCCCGGTGCCGGCAAACAAGTCGATGACATGCCGGCCTTCGGCAGCGTGACCAATCAAGTTGAACATCGCTTCCCGTACCCGTTCTTTCATCGGGCGCGTCCGCCGGTCGCCGCTGTAAGGCAGCTTGCTGCCTCGCAGTCGTCCACCAATGATACGCAGCTCCGCGGCACCGGCGGAGGGCTTCGCAGCCTTCGGTTTCTTCTTTTTTGCCATGAAATGCTCAGTAGCAAGGCAGCGAACCAACGCTGCGACGTTGACGTAGAAAGCGGGTCGTTGGAAGCAAAAACCAAGTCGTGCGGACCAGGAGGGCAGGTTATGGCAGGGCCTGCCGGCTTGCCGTAGAATCTGACTCTGCTAGGCTTTACCCTTCGTGCAACAATGTAGGCTTTACCCCTTCGTGCAACAATCTTCGTAGCAGGGCTGCGGGGGCAACTCGGGACCGCGGTTCCAGCTTGCCTTGGCAAACTCCCTTGAGCCGTCCTGTTTTCCACACACCAACCAATGGTATCCCCAACCAGATCATCCCACAATCGTAACGGGAGTTACATTCATGCGACTTCTGAGTATGATGATAACTCTCGCCATGAGCACCTTGATCGCAGTTAATGTCAACCACCTGTCCGCCCAAGATGCCGAGTCCGGCGCGCCGGCGGTCCAGCAGAACGGCAGCAAAGACCCAGCCGCGGCCTACGCCGCCAAGATGGCGGAATGGAAAGATCTTTTAAAGGCACTGCGGAAGTTGAAGGCCGACTACCAAACGGCGGACGCCGCTCAGATTGAACAAATCAAGACGGAGTGGGAGCAGTTGATTGATGAAGGCGAGAAGCTGATTCCGGAATTGCGCGTGCTGGGAGCGGCGGCCTTCACAGCCGCGCCGAATTCCGATCGCGCCTTGACGCAGTTTCTGGTCAAGTTAGCGGAGGACGAAATTGCGCGGGACCGCTACGAATCCGCGGCAGAACTCTGCGAGACGTTGATCGACGGCGGTTGCGAGGAGAAAGAAATCTACAACTCCGCGGCCACGGCGGCCTTCGCGACGGCGGATTTCGAAAACGCCAAGAAGTATTTTGAAATCGCCAAGGAAGCCGGCGTCCTGGCCGAACCCGCAACGCGTTATGAAGCGAACGTCGACGACTATATCAAGTATTGGGAAGAAGAACGCAAGATCCGCGAAGCCGAAGCCGAGGCGGACGACCTGCCGCGTGTGAAACTGACGACCACCAAAGGGGATATCGTGATCGAGTTGTTCGAAAACGAAGCGCCCGGCGCGGTCGGCAATTTCGTCAGCCTCGTCGAAAAGGGCTTCTACGACAATCTCACGTTTCACCGCGTGCTGTCCGGCTTCATGGCCCAAGGCGGCTGCCCGACCGGGGACGGGACCGGCGGCCCGGGTTACAACATCGAATGCGAATGCTATCAGGACAACTACCGCAAGCATTTCCGCGGTTCGCTCAGCATGGCCCATGCCGGTCGTGATACGGGCGGTTCACAGTTCTTCCTGACCTTCCTGCCGACGGCACATTTGAACGGCCGGCACACCGTGTTCGGACGCGTGATCGAAGGCATGGACGTGGCGACGAACCTGCAGCGCATCGACCCCAACGACTTCAGCTCGGCCGTCAAACCAGATCGCATCGTCAAAGCCGAGGTCCTCCGCAAACGCGATCACGAATACGTTCCCAACAAGGTGAAGTAGTCGATTGTCGATCGCCTGGTCTTCCCTGGACCGCCACGGTCGCGAGATTACGCGGTCTGGCCAGGCGCGTCGCACGCGACCACTTCCGGCTCTTAACCCGTGTAACCAATCATGCCGCAACCAGTCCTGCTCAACGGTCAATGGGTGCCCGCTCAGGCAGCGGGCGTCTTTCACGCCTTCGATCCCGCCACACGCGAAAAACTTGCCGACGAGTACCCCGTCAGCAGCTGGGCCGATTGTGAAACCGCCTTAGATGCGGCACAGACCGCATTCCAACAGTTGCGCGGCATGCCGCCTGAACGGGTCGCCAGTTTTATGGAAGGCTACGCCGACGCGATCGACAGTGCGGCCGAGTCGCTTGCCGCGATGGCCCATACGGAGACCTCGTTGCCCGTATCCCCGCGTCTGGCCGACGTGGAACTGCCGCGCACCACAGGACAGCTTCGCAAAGCAGCTGCAGCCGCCCGGGAAGGTTCGTGGTCGCTCCCCACGATCGACACGGCGGCGAACATTCGCAGTCGCTACGAGGCGATCGGGCCGGTTTGCGTCTTTGGGCCCAATAATTTCCCGATGGCCTTCGGCAGTATTTCGGGCGGCGATTTCGCCGCGGCCATCGCCGCCGGCAACCCGGTCATCGCGAAAGCCAACAGTTCCCATCCGGGGACCACGCGATTGTTCGCGGAATTGGCTCAACAAGCAGCCGAAGCCGCCGGCCTGCCGGCAGGTACCGTGCAATTGCTGTATCGAACCAGCCACGAGGATGGCGAGAAATTGGTGTCCGATCCTCGCGTGGGAGCCACGGGCTACACCGGCAGCCGCGCCGCCGGACTCAAGCTCAAGGCGGCCGCGGATGCCGCCGGCAGACCGATCTACCTGGAATTGTCGAGTATCAATCCGGTGGTCATCTTGCCCGGAGCCCTTCGCGAACGCGGCTCGGAACTGGCTGCCGAATTCACCACCAGTTGCTTGATGGGCACCGGACAATTCTGCACCAACCCAGGACTGGTGGTATTGGTGGATGACGACGCCTCGCGCGGCTTTACGGCGGAAGTCGCCGAAAAGTTTACGGCGGCGCCCGTCGGCACGCTGCTCTCCGCGGGTGTCGAATCGTCGCTGCAGACGAGTGTTGCCGCACTGGTCGCCGCGGGCGCCGAGGTGCTGGCGGGAAACGAGGTGCTGGCGGGAAATAAGACCGGCGGCGGCCAAGGGTGCAGCTTCGGGAATACCTTGCTTCGTGTTGGCGGCAAGTTGTTCCTGGAAAAACCGTTGGCATTCCAGAGGGAGGCGTTCGGGAACGAATCGCTGTTGGTCGTGGCGGACAGCGTCGCGGAGGTACAGGAAATCCTGGCGACACTGGAAGGCAACCTGACGGGCTGCATCTATTCGGCCAGCGACGGCAGCGATGACGATGCCTACCTGCGGATCGAACCCACGTTGCGACAACAGGTCGGCCGGTTGCTTAACGACAAGATGCCTACCGGTGTGGCAGTCTCTCCCGCCATGAATCACGGCGGGCCCTATCCGGCCACCGGGCATCCCGGTTTCACGGCGGTCGGCATCCCCGCGTCGCTGCGCCGCTTTGCCATGCTGCCATGCTACGACAACGTTCGCCCGCATCGCCTGCCGGCGGAACTGAAGGACGAGAACCCCGGCAGCGCCCTCTGGCGCCTGATCGACGGTCGCTGGACGCAAGACAGCATTTGAGCC
>CALBSZ010000591.1 GCA_937967665.1 uncultured Planctomycetaceae bacterium | reverse complement strand
TGTTCTTTCCTTCGCCAGCTTCCCCGAGACCATAGCCCTTGATGGTTTTCGCCAGGATCACTGTGGGCCGGCCGTTCGAATTCATCGCCGCCTGGTAGGCCGCAAAGACCTTTTCCGGATCGTGCCCTCCGCGACGCAGGCCTTCCAGTTTTTCGTCAGAGTAGCCTTTCACCAGCTTCAGCAACTCGGGGTACTTGCCGAAGAAGTGTTCGCGAATGTAAGCGCCGGGCATTACCGTATACTTCTGGTACTGGCCGTCCACAACTTCGTCCATCCGCCGCGCCAGCAGGCCGGTTTCGTCCTTTTGCAGCAGTGGATCCCAGTCGTCTCCCCAGATCACCTTGATCACGTTCCAGCCGGCACCGCGGAAGAGCGCTTCCAGTTCCTGGATAATCTTACCGTTGCCGCGAACCGGACCGTCCAACCGCTGTAAGTTGCAGTTGATCACGAAGACAAGATTCTCCAACCGTTCGCGGGCAGCCAGCGTGATCGCGCCAAGCGTTTCCGGTTCGTCACATTCGCCGTCTCCCAGGAACGCCCAAACCTTGGTTTTCGAGGTGTCCTTGATGCCCCGGTCCCGCATGTATTCATTGAACCGAGCCTGGTAGATCGCCATGATCGGGGCGAGCCCCATCGAAACGGTCGGGAATTCCCAGAAATGCGGCATCAGCCAGGGGTGGGGGTACGACGAAAGTCCAGGCGTATCCTGAAGCTCGCGGCGGAAGTTCAACAAGTCCTCTTCCGTCAACCGGCCTTCCAGGAAAGCCCGCGCGTAAATCCCCGGCGACGCATGCCCCTGAATGTAGATTTGATCACCGTCGTAACCCGATTCCCCGCGACCCCGGAAAAAATGATTGAAGGCCACTTCGTATAAGGTTGCCGAGGACGCAAACGAAGAAATGTGCCCGCCGATTCCCGCCTCCTCGCGGTTGGCACGCACGACCATTGCCATCGCGTTCCAGCGAATGATACTCTTGATGCGGCGCTCAATTTCGCGATTACCCGGATATGCCGTCTGATGGTCGGCCGGGATCGTGTTGATGTAAGGCGTATTGGAAGCGATCGGCTGCGTGACTCCCTCGCGACGCGCCTTTTCTTCCAGAAGCGTAAGCAAGTACTTGGCACGCTCCGGCCCCTTACTGTTGATAATGTATTCGAGCGACTCCAGCCACTCAGCCGTTTCCGCGGGGTCGATGTCTTGCAACTGTGACACAAACGGTTCGGCCAACCCATCATGTGCTTGATGCTGATCAACAACTTTGGTGTCGGACATTGAGTCCCTTTACTTCTGGTGATGACGGTATAACAGGCGGCAGGAACCGGTAACTATTGACCGCGCCTCGCCCTGACTCTTCGAGATGACTACGTAAAAATCGACAACGAATCCTGTCCCCGGAATTCCGTTGCGTTCAGTGTGAATAGTATGACACCTGCTGAGCTATTTCGGATGGAAGATCGTAGCGGACGGAACAACGGTCGCCGCTGGGAGGACAATACCGTGCGCCGCGCTCAAGACAATCAAGTATTTTTATTCGTCCGAAGCTCCAGCGTAAGGTCAAATTGCCAGACGGGTGTTAGATTGTGGCGATAAATCGTTTTGCTCCAGTAGTTTGGAGCAAAGATGAATTTTCGTTTGGAGTTCACGAATCGTCATAACAGAACGCCAAAGCAACAAGTTTTCTTATTGTCCATCCGATTCAGCCCAAAAACCGTTGACATACCGACCGGCAACCTGATATCAATATTTTTACCGACGTTGGTGGTAACTCACGCTCTTGAATTCTCAAGTAGGGAGGGCAGCCATGTTAGATCCACCGGACATTGTATCGTAGGGCGGCCGGTATTCACTCGTCGCCCGCAACAGGCTTATCGGCATTTCTTTTTTTCTCCACAATAAACGAATGCGTCGGCCCTCATGGTCCTTCGGCTGTGCGGGCCTTTTTTGATGCGCTCGCGCTCTCACGGCCGCAATCACAAACCGTCGTCGTGTTTTTGACAAGGGCCTCGCTTCGTCCGACAGCGCCAGGTTTTGTCATCATATAAGCTCGACGCGCGAGCAACTGGGTCATGTACATACGGATACACTTGCTTGCGCCGCGTGCCTGTATGCTTGAGGATTGCCGCAAGGTTAACGCTATCCAAGTAGATTCCATGCCGTCGCACAGCACATACGTCATCTGCGTATTAGCGATCACGTAGCGCCGGCACAAGGGCGGCGGTCAAGGTAGCGCGGACGGATGCAAACGAAGCGAGTAGCCCCACGACAAAAACAACACCCAACGTGAACATCAGGTCGCGTAACGGAACATGTGCTCCGCCGAAGATCATGTGAGGAACCACGGCCAGCAGCGCGGCGGCGATCCCGGTAACCAGGCCGGCCAGCAGCAAGTATACGTTTTCGAGCAGTACCATGCCGGCCAACCGCGTACGGTGGAGACCGACCGCCTGCAACAGCGCCAGTTCGCCGCGGCGTTCCAACACGCTGCGCAGCTGAACGGTGGCGAGTCCGAAGACACCGAACAGCAGCCCGAGTGCGCCGAGACTTTGAAACGTACTGAGGTACGTGTTTTGGACCGCCAGCAAGTCCTCCAACCGTTTCTCCGTGGAGTAGGCATCAAAGCCTTGATCGCCGAACCGGTCTTCCAGGAACCTGGATATGGCATCGTATGTATCCCCGGGCGCGTTGACGAGGAACAGGCGATAGCCGCTGACTTCCGGGAAGTGCTTTTGCAGATTGGCTTCACTGACCATCAGGCTGCCTTGAAAGATACTGTTCGACAGCAACCCGGCGACGCGGAAGCGAACCGTCTTCCCTGAATCATACGTCCGTTCGAATTCTTCGCCGATACCCTTGTACAGCTTCAGGCTGTACATGGCCGTGTTCTTGTCAATGACAACGGGCACGCGATCGTCGACAGGTGCTTGCGTCAGCACGTGCCAGGGATTCTCGATAGCCTGCTCGCTTTGAGCCGAGCTGCCGGCGAAGGAGAAACCCGGCCGCGGCGCATCATAAAAGTCAATGAATTCGGGAGTGATACCGATCACTTGGGGCTGCGAGGATTTGTACAGGTTGTTGCAACTGGCGTCGTCGCCGGCTTTCAATCGTAGGGGCAACAGGGTCGTTTTTGACAACGCCGGTTCGTCGGCAAAGAGTTTTCGGAGACCGTCCTCGGTGGCAAAATCGTGAAATAACGGCGTCGAGGATTCCGCCATCATATTGAAGCCTCCCGCGCCCGCCGTGGTCGGCGCGAGCCGAAAGGAACTCATGGCGATAATCAAGAAGCACGCGGTTGACATTAACACAATAGTCAGCGTACTGCGTCGTGGATTGCGGGCGGCGTTACGCCAGGCCAGTCGCGACAGCGAGAGCCGGGAGGAGCTGGCGGCATGACTGGCAAGTTGCAGTCGATCGCCGATCCAGAGCGAGCTGGAAGCCAGAAACAGAGCGCCGGCTCCGACGAACGCACCGGCCTGAGCTTCGCCGCCGACCTGGGTGGCGGCGATCGCCAGCAGGATGGCAACCAGGAAACAGCCGCCGGCTGCCAACCGCGCGAGCCTGGTGCCACGCCCGGATTTGGAGAACTCCTCCGTTGTTTGCCCGTTCATCAACCGGCGAATCGAAATTTGCCTGGTCTGACGCAAACTCCACGCAATGGACAAAATGGAAACGACAACCCCGCTCAGGAATCCGACTACCAGGCTGATCCAGGTGAAGTGCAGTTGCAGGAACGGCGTGGAAATGGCGCCCAGCCACCAGGTCCGTAATCCGACCAGCATCAGCCAGGCGTAACCGATCCCCAGTATCGTGCCCAGCAGCGCGCCGTCCAGACAGACGCAAACACCCTCGTAGGTGAGCAGCCGTCGAGTAAGTTTGCGGTTCACGCCGACTGCCAGCAGCGTGCCGACTTCCGTGGCCCGCTGTTCGAAACCGAGCCGGAACAGCAGCGCTACCAGTAGCAGCGCGGCGAAAATAATGAAGAAACTCAGCGACAGAAAAAGCACATCGAAAGGTGTCGTCCCGCTGGACGCCTGCAGACCCTGCAGCTTAACAGGTTGAAACTCGAGGCCAAGATTCACCTGATCGCGTCGCAGTTGAGCGAGCACGGCGGTTTCGATATCGGTTTCCGTAACACCGTCGACAATGGGAATGCGAAACGAAGTCAATGCGCCAAAGCGGCTTGACCAAAGTCGGGATCCATCCGACATCGTGATAAAGGCCTTGGGCGTCGTTCGATAATAGCTCCAATAGTCGTCGTCCTGCGATCGGATCGGATACTTATCCGTTGGAAACGGGGGATCCCAGTCGTTAATGGTATCCTGGTCGGTCACGCCTTCGACTTCCGGCGTCAAATGGGGATCGTTGGCCAGGGTCGGGCGGACGTGAAACTCCGCGGGTCGACGACGGCGATACGGTTCGGCGGGCTGGCGAATGGGAATGATCGCGGCCAGCGTAAAGGTGGCGGACAATTCCTTGGGGTCGGAGTCCGTGGTTTCCGGTTCATAGTAGCGAACCACGATCTGGTCGCCGAGTTTGGCGTTCAGGTCCTCGGCAGCCCAGCTGTTCAAGGCAATCTCGCCGTCGCTCAATTCGACTGCGTTGCCCGCAGCATCGATCAAGGGGCCCAACTTCGGCGAGTTCTCGAGGGCGGTGATCGTCGAGTAGGGAATGACGGCGTCGTCGGCCGCGCCACTCACGCTAATCGCGTTGGCCAGGTAAGTCATGGCCGGCTGCACGTGGCGTGCTGCCAACGCGTTCTGAATCGTACGGGCCGCGTCGGCGGTAAACACCATGCGGTCCGTGGTAAGATTAAAGTACTCGAACGCCGTCTTCGCTTCGTCGGTTTGCGGATCGATGTAGGTGCTCGTGACGTGGATCAGCTGGAAACCATAGTCGACCAATTTTGGCTGCAACGCGGCATTCAGTTCCTCGTTCGCCTGTTCCGCTTCCGCGCGGCCGCGCGGCGCAAGCTCGCTACTCGCCGCAAGAATGGCGTTGATCTTCTGTTCCTGCCCCAATGCTTGTTGCAACAGTTCTGTTGCCACGTACGCATTGCGTGGCAGATTCTGGCTCGACTGTAAGCTGAAGCGTCCCAGTCCTGCCGTCGGAATGATATCCACCACGCGCAACTGCGGAACGCCGCGCACCAGATTGTCGCGCCGCCCGAAGGTACTGTCGCCGGGCACTTGATGCGGACGCGTCAGACGCAACGTTACCAGGTCGCCTACCTGGGCACCGATTTCGTCGGCAAGTTCCGTATTGAGGATGATTTCGTCACCGCTGGGCAGCTGCTTGGGCGGCGCATGCTGACCGCCCTGTTGCCAGAAAGATTCGTCGCAGCCGACAACGAAAACGCCGGCCGCGCGGGCAACCTCGCTGCCAGTCGGATTCTCGACCACGCCCTGCGGAAACAAAACGGCGGGAACGGCGGCCGAATAATATTGGGAGAACGCCGACGCCGCCGCAACTTCCTCGGCCAGTTCGACGCGCACGAAACGATCCACTACCAGGACATCGTCGATCCGGCCCAAACGATCCAACGTCAACTGCCGCAGGCTGCCGCGTACCGAATCGCCCACCACCAGCGCGCCGGTCAGTACGGCGGTTGCAGCCGCTACGCCCAGCGCAACGGCCAGATTGATCCGCCAGTGATGCAGCAGGCTACAGATTACCAGGTGCCAGCGAGACATCGGTTCCTCGGCTTCAGGTCTTCTCTTGCAGTACGCCATCGTACAGTTCAAATCGCCGTTCCATCAGACCGGCCAACTCCAGGCTGTGGGTCACGACAAGCAGCATCGTCTGTTCCTGCTTCTGCAAGTCCAGTAGCAACTCGGCCACGGCGCGGGCATTCGTGCGATCCAGGTTGCCGGTCGGTTCGTCGGCCAAGACAAGCTTTGGGGCTTGAATCAACGCGCGCGCTACCGCCACGCGTTCGCGTTCGCCTCCCGACAGTTCGGCCGGGCGATGTTCCAGGCGGTTCGCCAGGCCCACGCGTTCCAGCAAGTTCCGTGCGCGGTCGACCGTCTCTGTGGCCGGCGTTCCGTCCGCGATGGCCGGCACCAGGACGTTTTCCAGAACCGAAAGCTGCGGCAGCAAATGATGATCCTGAAAAACGAACCCGATGTTGTGATTCCGGAAGGACGCGAGTTCCGGTTCGAGCAGACCGAAGGGATCAACGCCGTCCAGGGTCACACTTCCCGACGTGGGATTATCGAGTGTCCCGATGATGTGCAGCAGGGTGCTCTTTCCCGAACCGCTGGGACCGATGATGGCGGCGTTCTGCCCGGCAGACATTGCCAGGGACGCGTCGCGCAAGACGACCAGCGGCTTGGTCCGCGTTGGAAACTGTTTGCCTACTCCCGCCACTGTCAAATCAGCCATCGCCCTGGTCTTCCTTCATGCGATTCTTTCTTCATGCGATTCTTCCGTTTTGGGACAGGAGAATTAGGCTTTGTTTTAAATCTCGCGTTGTTGTCATGGGTGGCCGGGGTCGAGTGAAGCGAGCCCCCGGAATCCAAGGTTCTGTGGGGTCGCTTCGCTCCACTACAGCCACCCTTCTCCGGCTTCAAAACAGAACCTAACGTCACGATTGATCACTCGTGCCTTCCGCCTCTTCCGCCAGTATCGCCAGGCAGCCAAGTCCATAAAACGAATATTCTACATCATGCGCGGCGTCCCACGCAGCGCCATGAAAGCCCCCTTCCGGACGTTCCAAGGAGTGCACAAAGTGACTCAACCGGCGTTTGTCCAATCGGCCGGCACCGCCGAGATCAGTCATCGTCAGCAAACCCGTGAATGTACTGAGTAGATCGGCGATGGGAATTCGCGTATTTGCGCGGAAGCCGCCTTCCTCCGTCAACATGTCCAGCAGGAACTCGATAGTGTCTTCCCGGATGTCGTCGGTCAGCTGATTGAGAATCCTGAGTGACGCGATGGCGGCCGCGGTGGGATTCACGCTGGCCCGCTTCTGGGCCCGGATTTCCCGAAAACCAGCCTCGTCGGCTTCCTGCGACAGCAGAAAATCGACGATTCGCCGCGGTTCCTTGACGGGTCGTTCAATGAGTTCCAGGCAGAGCAGCACCAGGAACGTGTGATACGTACTGCTGGCCATCCCGTCAGGGCCTTTCGCATAGCCCCCATCGTCGCGCCGCAAACTCTCCAACGCAGCGGCCACGCTGTCGCGCCACGCCGCGGCGGCGTCCGAGAAGAAGTCTTCGCCCGCGGCAGCTTCGAGCAAAGCCGCTCCGTAGATGAGCGACAAGAAGTCCACGATCGTCTCGCGGCCGGCCAATCGCGCGGACAAAAAGACGGCGGCGCGTTTCGCCACCTCTCCGTACAACTCGCCGACAATCGCCAGACCGCGGAGTCCGAAGCCGGTGTAGTACAGGTCGCTGTCCCCTTCGCGTCCCCCAAATCCGCCATCGTCACGCTGCGATTCCAGGAAGTACCGAGCATGCCTGAGCCGCCGCGTTTCTGGCAGCTTTGCAATGCCGCTGGTCAGGCGAACGGTGAGCTGTTCCAGGTACGCAGGCATGCCAAATCAGGGGTAGGAGTACGTCGGGGCAAGCGTCACCCTACATTGCGAAACCGATGCGTGTCTAGTAGGCTGACAGCTGTCGAGATCGCTGCAGGCGTGCGGCTGAACATGGGTGCTCACCGTCGCTCGCTCACGCTGCTGACGACTCCGCTGGATACACAAACAACGGGTGCAACAGGATTCTCGTGCGCGTCGTGATCCCGCGTGGACGCCGATTCGATACGAAAGACGGGAACCGCGTGGTCGCGCGGGCAGGGATCGCACGCACCGAAATTGAACGTATTTTTTTGGGAGATATCGTCGATGAATAACTGGACAACGCGCTTTGCGGCGCTTTCCACGATCCTGGCTGCGCTTGCGGCGGCCGGTTGTCCCACCGCTTCGGACCGAGGTGGTCAGCCCGCGCCACCGGCGCCGGTGGCAGCGGCAAGTGACGAAGAAAAGGCCATCGCCCAACAACTACGGGACCGAGGCTGGAAGGTCACGACCAATGACGGCGGTTTCATTGTCGGCTTGGATTTGTCCGGACCTCCCGCAGCAACCGATGCCGACCTCGCGGTGCTGGCCGATCTGAAACATGTCGAGGCGATCGAATTCGACGGCCCCGATATCACCGACGCGGCCATCGATCAGGTGCTGCATATGAAGGAGCTCAAGAAACTATCCTTCAATCAAACCGGGATAAAGGGCGAGGGCATTGCGAAGCTGGCAACGCTCCGCAAACTGGAAGACCTGAACTTTACCCTGACAAACGTTTCAGATGACGGGCTCAAGCCGCTGGCCCAGTTGCCGAACATCAAGCGCATCAATTGCACCAAGACGAATGTCACCGGACAGGCCGTGGCGAATTTGAAAGACGCCAAGACCCTGGAGTTGCTCGACTTTCGCGAATGCCCCCTGCTTTCCGATGACGGCCTGGAACACCTGGTTGATTTGCCGAACTTGAAGAGTATTAAGCTCTTCAGCAACGGTGTCACGGATGTCACCATGGAATACGTAGGACAATTGGAGAACCTGAAAGCGTTCGGCATTTACGATTCGATCATTACAGGAGCCGGACTGGCGCACCTGAAGAACAATACGGGCCTGCGCGAAGTATTCCTGGTGCGACTTACGGTACTTAATGGTGAGGACTACGAATCACTGTCCGGGCTGACCGAAATCTATCAAGCCCGCCTGCGTGATTCCGGAATGAACAATGCCGGGATGAAACATCTTGCCGGTTGGAAGAAACTGCGCATTCTGGATCTTAGTGAAACATTCGTCGGCGACGATGGACTCGACTCGCTGGCCGGCATGACGGAATTGGAAGACCTGAACTTGTGGAAATCCTTGGTGAGTGATGACGGCGTGGCCAAACTACAGAAATTGCCCGCGCTGAAATCGTTGAACCTGGATGATATCGGGCTCACCGATGAGGGCCTTGAACACGCAGCGCAGATCGAGACGCTGGAGTGGCTCCACATCGGTTCCAATTTCGACGTCACCGATGCCGGACTCGCACACCTGAAGAACCTCAAGAACCTGAAGCATTTGATCTGCACGTTCACGCAAGTCACCGAGGACGGCGTGCAAGACCTGCAGCAGGCGATTCCAGGACTCAAGGTTGAACATTAAGATTCGTTTTAAATCTCGCGTTGTTGTCATGGGTGGCCGGGGTCGAGTGAAGCGAGCTCCCGGAATCCAAGGTTCTGTGGGGTCGCTTCGCTCCACCACAGCCACCCTTCTCCGGTCTTAAAACAGAACATTAGGATTCAGCGGGTGCAGCAGCTTGGCCGCGGCTCTGGCGTCGTTACAGGCCCGTAGCCGGACAAGACCGCGGCCGGCGCCGTCCCGTCGCGGAGCCGCCTGGAGGGCGTTGCCTTGTTCGGGAACCCCGTTGGAAACAGGATCTCCCACACCAATCATGGACGCCGTCGCCCATACTAAAGCACTCGTCGCCTTCGAGTCGACCAGCAACCTTTCCAACGTGGCGATTAGCGACTACCTGGACGACCTGTTGCAAGGCCTGGGCGCGGAGGTAGAACGCGTTTCGTATCAGGATCAAAACGGTGTTGAAAAGTCGAACGTGATCGCCCGCTTGGGAACGGGCACGGGGGGACTTGCTTACTTCGGGCATTCGGACGTGGTTCCCGCCGCGGGCTGGTCGATCGAAGCGCACGGTCCCTGGACTGCCTTCGAGAGCGACGGAAAGCTTTTTGGACGCGGCACTTGTGACATGAAGGGATCGGTGGCGTGCATGCTGGAAGCTGCCGCACGTATGCGGCACACGCAGCTGGCGGCGCCGCTGTATATCACGGTTACCGCCGACGAGGAAGTGGGTTACCACGGCGCAAAAGCCGTCGTTAAGGAAAGCCGGCTCTATCGCGAAATGGTCGCGAATCAGCCCCGTGTCATCATTGGCGAACCGACGAAACTGCAGGTCGTGTATGCCCACAAAGGCGTCTGTGGATTCACGGCCATCGCACACGGCCGCGCGGCGCACTCCAGTACTCGAGACGGAGTGAATGCGAACCTGGCCATGATTCCTTTTCTTGTCGAGATGAAAGCCATACACGACCTGGTCGAATCCGACGAGACCTGGCACAACACGGAATTCGATCCACCCACCCTGACCTGGAATATCGGGATCAACGATCACACCGCCGCAGTCAACATCACGCCGCCACAGAGTGTTTGCACCGTCTACTTCCGTCCCATGCCCGGTCAGGATGTCCAACCACTGCTCGACCGCGTCAGACAATCGGCCGACGAGAATGGTCTGGAGTTGTCGATCCATCGGCATGGTCAGCCCATGTATTCCTCGCCCGACGGCGACTTCCTTCAACAAGCGCTGCAGCTTGCCGACTGCGCGGAACCAAAGACCGTCTCCTACGGCACCGATGGCGGTGAATTCCACGAATTGGAACACAAGATCGTGCTCGGTCCCGGAGCGATCGCGCAAGCGCATACCAGCGATGAGTGGGTCGAGGTGACGCAATTGCAGCGCGGCGCCGACCTGTTTGAAGAGTTTGCCCGAAAGTTCTGCGTGTAGCTGCCCACCGTGCCACTACGCGTCGTGGCGACAACATGAGACTGGCGATTTAATTGCCGCGCGCGGGCAGCATGGTCGAAAATAAGGTCCACCAAACTCCCACAAAACTGATCGTCAGCAATAAACATCCAAGAATCATGGTCACCTCCTTCGGCTTCTGTAGTCGGTCGCCATCGACACCGCGCGCCGCGTTCCCCATTCCAACGGCTTGCGCTGGCCAAAGCGCGTCGAGCGTGTGGGGGCGCAGTCGGGAGCGGCTTTACATCCGGGAAGCGATGTCTGATACTAGGTTCTGGTTTAGAACCGGAGAAGGGTGGCTATGGAGGAGCGAAGCGACCTCACAGAACTTTGGATTCCCGGGGGCTCGCTTCACTCGACCCCGGCCACCCACCACACCAACGCGAGTTGTGAAACAAAGCCTAGCCCGTTCCGCGCGACTCGGCCGAGCGGAATGAAGAGCGAGATACGTTCATGTTGGATGAACTGCGGACGTAGTGCGTTGGCGGGATTTCCGGCCACATCGGGTACTCACAGGAAGAGTGCGAATGGGAGAGCTCTCCGTAAGTGAATTGACGACCTACCGGTGGACTTTCGAGGAAGACGTTCATCACTACGCAGCGGCGGGAATCAAGTCGATTGGCGTCTGGCGGCAGAAGCTGTCCGATTTCGGAGAAGAAAAGGGAATCGAACTCATCAAGGACATGGGACTCACCGTGTCCAGCTTGCAGTGGGCGGGAGGCTTCACCGGCAGTGACGGCCGCAGCTACAAGGACAGCGTTCAAGACGCTCGGGACGCCATCCGCCTGGCAGCGGAATTGCGAGCCGGCTGCCTGATCGTCTATAGCGGCCCGCGCGCGGGTCACACGCAGAATCACGCGTATCGGCTGCTCAAGAATGCGCTCCAGGACGTCCTGCCGCTGGCGGAAGAACACGGCATCAAGCTGGCCGTCGAACCGATGCACTTTGGTTGTGCGGCAGAATGGACTTTTCTGACAGACCTGGACGCCACCCTGCAACTCATCGACGAGCTCAACAGCCGGTACGTGCAGCTTGCCTTCGATACGTATCACCTGGCACACGACGAACAGACCGTGGAGCGGCTCCCGCAAC
>CALBSZ010000590.1 GCA_937967665.1 uncultured Planctomycetaceae bacterium | reverse complement strand
TGATTTGACCTCAGTAACGAAATCAGCCGGCACGCGTTAGCGTCCGGTTCTTGTCGGAAACCGTGGGCTAACGCCCAGCGGCTGATTCCGCGAATCCTGCGAATGATTGTCATCTAGTGGTTGAATCTAAACTCAGCGGAAGTGACCAAGACCCAAACCAATTGCTCGCTGGCTTGGCGGCGGTCGTCACCTTGGCGAGTGAGCCAATCAGTTAGGCGCGTCAGTTCATCTTCATGCGGTTTGCGGCTTAGAACGGCGCGAACCGCCTTGGTTACAAGTTGATCGTTGTCCTCGAAAGCGCTGAGCTGCGCAGCAAGGTTGTTGTCGCTTGCGTTAATCAACTGTTGAGCTGCCGCGTTGTTCGACATGAACAGGGCTTCGCCCACGCTGCTGTGAAAGTCTGCGCGGCGGGCGTCCAGCGACGTGGCCAAGCCGGCCGCTTGTTTCTCGATCGTGAGGTACTGTTCGATTCTTTGAAGACCAGCAACACCAGCGTAGCGCTCGACCCGCGACTGGATGTCACTCGGCGGGCTGATGTTTCCGTTGCCGGTCGCCAGCAACAGCGAAAATGCAAGCTGTTGCCGAGACAATGGGCGCAGTGCGGCGGCAGCGAACGACGATGGTTTGGGCGGCGCCGAATCTTGTTCCCAGCGGCTGCTTAATTGGTATGCGCGCGTACTCACAATGGCCGTCACCAACCGCCGCATGTCGTACCCGCTGTTTGCGAAATCCTCGGACAGCCATTCAAGCAGTCCAGGTATTGCGGAGTCGTTGCCCGAATGCATTTGGTCAACCGGATCAACCAGCCCTCGTCCAAAGAAATAATCCCACATGCGATTGACGATGGCGCGGCTGAAAAACTTTTCTTGCTCTATCGCAACTTTGACCAGTTGCTCGCGACGGCTGATCGTTTGCGGTTTCTCTTCGTCAGTTTTTGCGGTTGCCACATTGGGCTCTTCGATCATCTGGCCGGAAAGAAACATGGCTTTCGCTACCTTCTCTTGTCCGTCCGAACCGAGAAACATTACTTCGCCGTCTTTCTTTTCACCGATCTTGCCCTTGCCGCCGGTGGTTCGATTGAAGAACGCCACCATCCCGTAGAAATGTTCTTGTTTCCAGTCGTCCACCAGCGGATGGTCGTGGCATTTAGCACACGAAATGTCGACGCCGAAAAACACACGCGCCGTATCCACCGCCAGCACGTCTGAAGTTTTCGCTCGCTTGTCGAGAAAGCGGTTTGCCGGCTTCCGTTCGTCCGTGTCCCAGGGACCGAGCATCATCTCGCGAAAGATCGCGTCCCATGATTTGGAATCGCGGATGCTGCGCCGCAGGTAATCGACGAAGGCATCATTGCCCGCGTAGCGACTCTGGATCATCTGGTCCAGCACGTTTCCCATGTGTAACGGGAATTCGGGACCGTTGATCAGGCGGTCGATCGTCTTGCTTCGCTTGTCATCGGATTTGTCGGCAAGGAACTTGTCGAGTTCGTCGGTTGTTGGAATCCGGCCGATCAAATCCAACGTGGCGCGGCGCAGAAACGTGGCATCGTCGCAACGATTTGCCGGCTGGACCTTGTTCGCGCTCCAATGGCTTTCGAGAAAACCGTCGATTTTGGCTGTGACCTGCTTCACAGGAACAGGTTTCTCGTCGGCGTTCACCACGACCGCCAACGAAACGAGGATAGCGATAATCGAAACGGCTCGGGTTAGGTGAACGCTTTTCATGATTGTATCTTACGATTGCAGTTGCCAAACATGAACCATTCCTGCAATGTCTGCTGCTGCCACGGTCTTTTGATCGGGGGAGATCGCGATGGCATGCATCCAGTCTTTGAACTGTCCACCGCGTTCTTTACCGAGCGTGGCAACTTCTTTGCCATCGGAAACCTGACAAATTCGCACTGTCGTGTCACGCCCGCTGGAAAGCACGTACTTGCCGTCGGCCGAGAACTTCACGTCGCACGCGCCGTAGCGATGACCGGACACCGTGCGAAGGATCTTGCCACTTTCGACGTCGACCAAGTGAATCTTGCCCGTGTCGGTTTCACCGCCCTGTCCTAGAGCGAGGAGTTTGCCGTCTGGAGAGAACTCGGCGCAAACGAGGCCACGTTTCAACAGCTTGCCCCACTTCCGCCAATAGCCGTACGTGTCCTGGCGGTCCTCGTCCTTCACGTCGGGAGTCCAGATCTTCAGCAAATCAGTCTTGAGTGAACCGTCGTCGGCATTCCACAATCTGGCTTGAGCTGCGGGTGCGTCAAAGTTGCTGCGACGGCCAGCAAACTCGCACGTGAAAGCCGTCTTGCCGTCTGGTGAAATCGCCGACGAACGAATCCAAACGCGATCGTAGCCGCGCCAACTGGAGACTTGCTTGCGGGAATTCAGGTCCCAGACGATGCTCAGGCATTGGTCGTCGCCACTGATGAGTCGTTTGCCGTCGGCACTGACTCCGAGTCCGTATACCCAACCGCCGTGGCTTTCGAGAACGTGCATCGCAGCCATCGTGCCAACCTCGATGCCCACAGCGCCGAGAATCTGTTCCTGCTCTTCCTCCGATTTGCGATACGCTTTTTTCTGTCGTTGTTTGATGTCGAGAATCGCGTCCGCTTTTCCGCTTGGGGCAGCGTTGATGTCCCACAGGCGAACTGTGTGATCCAGGCTGGCGGAAACGAGCGTCTTGCCGTCCGGTGTCGTGCGCAAATGCGTGATACCGTTCGTATGGCCATCAAGCCGGCGACTCGGCGGGAAGTCAGGCGGGCCCTCGCCATCTTTTTTTTCGTCTTTGCCGGCTTCTGATTCCGGCGGATTTTCCGGCAGTTCCCAGACATAGATCTGGCCGGTGCGATTGCCGGCCGCAATCCGGCGGCCATTTCCAAGAAATGCGACTGAGGTTGGCCAGTCGCCTTCAAAAGTCAATTGCCATTGGTGGGACGGCTTGTTGATTTGCATGGTGTTTTCTCCAGGCCCTCTCATTCGAAGTCAGCAACTGAGGAGCCCTAAACCAAAATGTCTTTAATCACGCGGTGATCGAATTGGGCCAGCGGGATGGGCCGAACTCCAGAATAGTTTTCGGTTGCTGGGTCAATGCCGAGTGCCGTGTAGACCGTGGCGAAAAAGTCGCCCTCGGTGACCTTATTGTCTTTGACATCACGGCCGTCTTCATCCGATTCGCCGTAAACAAGGCCGCCTTTCACTCCTCCGCCAGCCAGGGCGGTCGTCCAGCTACGCACGTAATGATCGCGACCGCTGCGATTGTTGATGTTTGGCGTGCGGCCGATTTCGCCCATCCAGACAATGAGCGTATCGTCGAACAAGCCGCGTTCTTCCAAGTCGTCAATCAACGCCGCCCAGGCATGTTCCATTGGCGGGATCAGCGACTTGTGACCTTCAAAATTGTCAGCGTGCGTGTCGTAGCCGCTTTGGCCAACCTCGACGAACGCCACCCCGGCTTCGACCAGACGCGCGGCGATCATCATCCGGCGACCGATCTTCGAGTTGCCGTATTTTTCGCGGTAATTCTCCCACTCGGCGTCGAGCTTGAATGTATCGCGCACGTTGTTCAGGCGGCGGGCACGCTCGTATGCTTCGCGATGCATGCGCACCGGATCAGCGTGGTGATTCTCTGCGTATTTGCTTTCCACAAAATCGCGCAGGCTGTGTCGGCGGGCTTCGAGTGTTTCCGAAAGCGGTGACGTGGAGAAGTTCGGCAACTCGCCGTCGCGCCCGAGTTTGAACGGCTGAAACTGCGGTCCTAGAAATCCGGAACCCGCGTCGCCATTGGACGAGATCTTCACGAAATTCGGAAGATCGGAATGCGCATCGCCGCAGTACTTGGCAATGATCGCACCAATTTCTGGGAATTGTGTGTTGGCTGCCCGCGACCAACCCGTGTGCATTAAGTAGATACCACCAGGATGGTCGATTTGTGAGGTGCGCATGGAGCGAATGACAGTGAGCTTGTCCATTCGCTGCGCGATTTTTGGCATCAATTCACAGATGCGCGTGCCAGGCACATTGGTCGATGTCTCGCGAAAGATGCCGCCGGTCGGACGACCGACTTTCATGTCGAACGATTCGAACTGGCTGCACCCGCCGTTGAGCCAGATCAGAATGCAACGTTTGTTGCGTTTCTTCACCTCTTCGGCCATTACGTCCGAGTTGAACAGGCCGCCCCAATTCATCAGCGTGCCTCCGGCTGCCGTCGCCAACGATCCCTTTATGAGCGAGCGGCGGCTCAGGTGTTCGTGCCGTGGACAGAAATCACGCATTTCGTCTCTCCTCGTAACACAGGCTGCCAGCCTGTTCTATTCGTGGTTACAGGCAAGCTGCCTGTGCTACGTTCAGTGGTTAAATCGGAATTCGCTGCAAGTCATCAAAGTCCAAATCGCGTCGTGCAGTCGCCCGCGTGGGTCGTCTTCGCTGGACAAAAACGCGACAAATCTTTCTACTTCATCCGGCATGGGTTTCCGCGAGAGGACTTGCAAGTAAAGTCGCTCGACGCGTTCTTCCCACGGGGCTTCCGATTTTGCAAGCGCCTCGTGCAAACTGCCAGGTCGATCAGAAATCAACTGCCGAACCTGGCCGTTGTTGAGATACAGGTGTTCGTGCAGACCGCCATGGAAGTTGCCAACACCGTCGCTTGGCTGACCAAAAGACCGGCGGAGATAGTCCCACGTGATACCACGAATCTTGAGTCTTTCCTCAGGTTTCTGATTGCTGGCTTCGAGCACCTGGTCGTAACCGCTGGCGCGCACCCATGACTCGAGCAACTCTTCCGCCGAAAGCGGCCGATAGCGAGCTCGCTCGTACCAACGCGGTTTCGCCGCGTGGCCCGTTCCGCTAGCCGACAGTTGATACGCCTTGCTATTGAGAATCTCGCCAACGAACCACTTCAAATCGAACTTGTGGTCAATGAGCGACTGGGTGAGTGCATCGAGCAGCTCGGGATGGCTGGGCGGGTTTTCGGGACTCAGGTTATCGACGGGATGAACGATGCCCTTGCCCATGAACTGCGCCCAAATGCGATTGGCGGCCGCGCGGGCAAAATATGGATTGTTTTCGCTGGTGATCCAATCGGCCAACGCGTCCTTGCGCGAGAACTTTGGCTTGGGCGGCATCTGGCCACTCTTGAAGTTCCGATCCTCTTTGAAGTCTTCAGGTAGTTCCGGTTCGGCAAGTGAATCGCCGCTCAGGAACTTAGGCTTGACCGGCTCGCCTTTCTTGCCCACCTCGTCCTGCTGCACCGGGCCAGTGAACATCACATCGCCCAGATTCTTTACACCGATCGGATACGCCGTGAGATTCCCCTTATTTCCAACATCGACGACTCGCAAGCGCGCGAGGAAAGCTGCCGTCCCGTAGAAGTCCAGTTGCGACCACTTGTCGAACGGATGGTCGTGACAACGCGCACATTGAAGCTGGACACCTAGAAACTTCTGCGTGATCGCCTGGGTCGCGTCTTCGGGCGCATTCTTGTACTGCACGAAGAACATTGGCGCGCCTTGCTCCACCGTGTTACCTTCGGCCCGCAAGATATCTCTGGCCCAGACATTGTATGGAACGTTCTTGGCGAACTGTTCCTTCAACCAATTCTTGAATCCATCGCGATCTCGCGTGCCATAACCGGGCGGATTGCGACCAAAGTAGACCATGTCCCAAACGTCCGACTGATGAAGTCCATAACGCGGGTGGTCAAACAATCGGGCAATCAACTTCTCTCGCTTGTCCGGCGCAGTATCGTTGAGAAATGCCGTCGTCTCATCGTATGTCGGGATGATGCCGAGCAAATCGAGATAGACGCGCCGCAAAAACTCCGCTTCACTTGCCGGATCGGCGGGAGTCACCTTGTTGGATTCCCAAGCCGCGGCAACGTGTCGGTCAATCACGTCGCGCAACCGTTCCTGGCCAGATGCAACGTCTGGCGCAACGCAGGCAACGAGCAAAACTGACATCAGAATTGGATGGCATCGCTTCATGGAGCGGTTCTCAGCTTTGGTACTTTGCTGGGCGGGAAGCCGTTCGGCTTGGTTTGCGGTGGGGACATCAGGACACTCCTCGCTGGCCGCGAAAACATCCAACGTCATGATAACACGCTTCAAAATGCGTGCGTACGACATTACACTATGCCAAGAGGGTTGTTTTTGTGTCATTCATAGGGCCTGTTTTTGCAAATGGCGAAGAAACAAAAGAAATCAACACGGAAACGACGAATGGCTGCCGGCGATTCAGCAGCGAAGCAGGCGGCGGACAGTTTGGATCGCATCGACCGACCGCTGACGTTGATTGCGCAGGCTGAGCAGACGTTGCGGCGGGCGGTCAACGACGGCGTGTTTCCAGGTGATCGATTGCCGACGACTGTCGAACTCGCTGAGCAACTGGGTGTGAGCCGCGAAACGGTGCGGTTGGCGATGGAATCGCTTCAGCAAGAAGGTCTGCTGGTCAAGCACCGTCGCCGAGGAACGTTCGTCAACGCGCCGGAAGTGCCCACAAAATTACTACCGACATCTACGACGCTAGGATATCTGCAAGCCGACTACAGCGACGAACAAGGCGACTGCGAGGTCATCACTGGGGCGACGAGCAGTTGCATGTTTGACGGGGCGCTCGTCGAGGCCGGCGAGGCGGGTTATCAATTGGTCGTGCGCAGCGCACGGATCGTTCACCTACGAAAGGCGTTTGAAGAACTTTGCGCTCAGTCTCGTCTCCGCGGAGTCATCTTTGCGTCTATTGCCGAAGAAAAGCTCTTAAGGCGACTCACCGGCTTGAACATCCCGACGGTATTGTTAGATCACGATCTGCATCTGCCTAAGGTCAGTTCGGTGCGGCCCGATGCGTTCGGCCGCGCGAAAATGGCGGTCCAGCATCTGGCTGAATTGGGGCATCGTTGGATTGCACTGGCTCAGTGGCACCAGCAAGACTTGAACCCGTGGCACTTGCGCGGTTATCGTGAGGGTATGCGCGAAGCCGGTTTACGCTGCCGCCGCGCGTGGGAGATGTTCGTACGTATCAACCAAGAAGGAGCCGCCGAAGTCGTCGATACGATCTTGGAAACATCGCCACAGCCGACCGCCGTGATTTGCTTTAGCAATCCGCTCGCGAACTTCGTGGTTGAAGCAGCGATCGAGCGCGGGCTGCGTGTGCCCGAAGACTTGAGCGTCGTCGGGGGCGGTGGCGGCGACGTGATCGGGCTCACCTGCGTGCAACTCGACTGGCATGACCTGGGCAAGCGGGCAATGAAGCTGCTGCTCGACGGGATTGATGCGGGTGACGGTCACAAACCGAAACATGAAGTTGTGCCGTACGAGTTGCAGTTGGGACGAACGACTTGCCCCCCTTGCTAATGGGGACCATCGAGGGTTGTTTGTTGCGTTGGTCGACGTCTCTGGCTTTAGACTTCGTTCCCAGGCGCAAGGCTCTATGACCAGGCGTCACGCAAGAATCGCACCCAGTTGCCGTGCATGATGGCGCGGACATCTTGTTCGCCGTACCCTCGATTGGCAAGTATCTCCGGCAACCTCTGCAAGTCAGCGATCGTATCGACGTCCGCAGGACATTGCTCGCGGCCAAAGCCGCCGTCGAGATCGGTGCCGAGCGCCGCGTGATTGGCGTTGCCAGCGACCTGGCAAATGTGGTCGATGTGATCGACAACGGTTTCCAGCGTGACGCCAACCTCGAGGGGACGTGAAACTCCTTTATGCCAGTCCTTGGTGAGCATCCACGCGTCGAAGACGGCGCCGATCACAGCACCCCGTTTGATTAACGCCCGCAGTTGCTCATCACTAAACTGCCGATCGCCCGGCACCAGTTCGCGACAGTTGTTGTGGCTGGCCCAGACCGGCCCGCTAAAGATTTCGAGTGCTTCCCAAAAACTCTGCTCGCTGAGATGCGTCACATCAAGAGTGATTCCAAGCTGCTCCATCTCAGTCAGCAGTTCTCGCCCGATTTCGGTCAGTCCACCACCATGGTTTGTTCCCCCGGCGTAGCGGCCGGGACCATAGTGTCCTGGACCAATTGCCCGCAGCCCCTGATCGTAAGATCGCTGCAGGTGTTCCGGCGAGAGAATCGAGTCCGCGCCTTCGAGGCTAAGGATGTAGCCAATCGGTGCATCGGACGCGGGGCCGTTGTGCCAGTGGGCGACATGACGATCGAGTCCAACACGATCCGAAATCTGCACCATCTGGCCGGTCGATTCCATCTGCCGATACCAATCCAATTGCTGCTGTGTCGCGTTCCAGGCTTCTTCCGGACCGGCAAATGTTGCCAGCTCCCCGTTCCGGGCACCGCCGTCCGCGCAGCGAGCAAACAACGTCGCCACACACAAACCAACGCTGCCTTTCCGCATTTCGGCTAATGAGACGGTCCCTTGTCCACGGTACGGGTAATCCGCTGCCCCCCGTTCCCGCTTGCGAATCTCGCTCGCTGGAAGCGTCAAATCCCGCTCCCACAATACGGCGTTTAGACTCAGGTCCAGATGACCGTCAACGATGAACATCGCCTACCTGCGACAAGTTGGACGAGACACGCGCTGCGACGCTATGCAGTTTGCGGGGCTACAGCCTACGCCAGCAACGGCACCGCCGCAAGAACTGCAGTCCGCTGCCACGCGGTAATCACTCGATGACAACTCGGTTGTGTTTGTGTCTTTGAATCTAAGCCCTTGAAGAAACTGAGCAGCGTGAGCAAAGCGAAAGGGCTTTGGGGGTAGATACTTCCTGTTCTTGAAACGTCCTAGATCGTCAATCAGACGACAGCCTCGATTCTAGCGTCGATGGAACATTTGCGAAGTGAAAGACAGAAAAACAATCGTCCTGTGTTTCTGTTGCTGCAATACGGATTGACTGCGGCTTGGTAAATTAGTTGGAGGCCGCCATAACACGACACAACTAGACTCGCCGCGGCCAGTGCTAAAAACTCGGTGCAAGTGACGAAAACGAAAATTCGGAGAAAGATCGGTGTTCCTATCCACGCAAAAACTCATGCGGATTTTCTGCGTCGTCGTTTTTAGTACTTCGATGCTTCCAGCATTCGGCCAGGAAGACTTGAGCGTTCTGCCGGCCGAAAGCGAACTCGGGCCGACGAGGGACATGTTGTCACGGCATCTTACGAAGGAGCTTGACGAAGCGTTTGAAAGTCGCCGAGTCGCATACGAAAAGATCAAGACGCCTGAAGAAGCAGTGGAATATCAAAGGCGTTTGCGGACCACCTTTATCGAACACTTGGGCGGCTTTCCAAAACACACGCCGCTGAACGCGAATACGGTCGGGACGATCGATGGTGACGGCTACCGCATCGAGAAGGTCATCTACGAGAGTCAACCGCGCCATTACGTCACGGCTGTTTTGTTTTTGCCTGAATCAAAACCGCCGTTTCCAGGCGTGGTCGTACCATGCGGGCACAGTCGCAGCGGCAAAGCGGCTCAACAGCGAATGTGTATTCTCCTGGCTAAGAACGGGATCGCAGCGTTGTCATACGATCCGATCGGTCAAGGCGAACGAAGCCAACTGCTGGATGCCGATGGCAAACAACGGTTCAAAGCTACGTCTGAGCACAACCTGGTCGGCCGGGGATCAGTACCACTCGGGCGGAACACGGCAACGTTTCGCATCTGGGACGGAATGCGGTCGATCGACTACCTCGCCGGCCGCAAGGAGATCGACGCGAACAAGATCGGCGTGACCGGTTGCAGTGGCGGCGGTACGCTTACCAGCTACTTGATGGCATTGGACGACCGTGTTGCCTGTGCCGCGCCAAGTTGTTACATCGCGAGCTTCCAACGATTGATCGACACAATTGGTCCGCAGGACGCCGAGCAGAACATCCACGGGCAACTTGCGTTCGGCATGGACCACGCCGACTACGTGATGATGCGTGCTCCCAAACCAACGCTGATCCTGGCTTCAACGCACGACTTCTTCGACATCGACGGAACGTGGGACTCATTCCGTCAGGCCAAGCGCTTCTATACGCGACTGGGGTTCGCCGAACGCGTCAGTCTCGTCGAGACCGACGCGAAGCACGGTTATCCGAAACTGCAGCGCGAAGCCATGGTCCGCTGGATGCGGCGCTTTCTGCTGGGGATCGACGAACCGATTACCGAGCCGGAGTTCACGACGCATTCAACCAGCGATCTGCAATGCACGCCGGACGGACAGGTCATGCTGATGAAGGGCGCGCGGTCAGTCATCGACTTGAATGTCGAATTCAATAACACACTCGCAACGAAACGCCGCGAGCAATGGAAGGCGGAAAATCGATCGCGAACGCTCAGCGAAGTCCGCAAGCTCGCCGGAATCCGGCAACTCAAGGATTTGCCGTCCGGAAAAGTCACCCGTCATGGGACAGTCCAACGAGACGATTATCAGATCGAGAAACTCGCGATTGAAACTGAAGCCCACATCTCGCTTCCGAGCTTGCTCTTCGTGCCGAGAAAGCCGAGAGGTGAGCGTTTTCTTTACCTGCACGGTGAAGGGAAGCACGTAGACGCACCACAGGACGGAGCGATTGAAAAACTCGTGCGGCAGGGCAACCTCGTTCTGTCAGTGGATCTGCGTGGTATCGGCGAAACGAGAACAACGGACCGCGATGTGATGATCGCTTACCTGCTCGGCCGCTCGCTGGTCGGCATGCGCGCCGAAGACGTGCTGATCGCCGCTCGCGTACTGTCGGAGTGGGAAAGCGGCGGCGAGCCATCCGAAGTCCATTTGGTTGCAACCGGAGTGGCCGAAACGCCGGCGATTCATGCGGCGGCCCTTGAAAGCAAGCTGTTTGCTTCATTAAAGGTCAGTGGTGACACACCATCGTGGTCAGACGTCGTACATGATCCGCTCAAAGGACGGATGAGCGGAACCGTCCACGGAGCCCTGACGATCTACGACCTGCCCGATCTTCAGGACGCGTACCGGTCGCTCCGAGAACAGGAGTCGCAGCGATGAATCGCTCGTCGATAACACTCGCAATTGTTCTGCTCAGTGCCGGTGCGGCATTTGCCGATGAGCCAAAGACTCCAGTTTCCATTGACGCGTTGTCAGCCAATGAATGGGCACTCATTTACAGCGAGGATGCGTCGGGCGGTAAGAGGTTTTCGCGGGCGATCTGGGCAGAGAACGTCGGCCAGCTCTATCTGTGGGGAACGGGCGGCAGGAAACCGGCGCGAAATGTTTACGAACGCTACGAACTGGAGTCGTTCGATCCGCGACAACCAAAGTGGCAGCCGGCATTTCCCACGACGGCTGATGGCAAGTGGTCGGCGAAGTCGTTTCCGCCGTTTCGCATCTATGGCCAGTCGGGGCCGGATGGTTTGAATTACGACGAAGGCCCGCGGCTGCAGGTTGTGGGTGGCTACCACTCGACCAATCGAGTCCGCTGGTGGGATTTCGATGGCATCGTACGACCCAGCCCCGTCAGCACATTCAACATGGCGTGCTGGGACTCGAAGCGCAGTCGCATCATCTACTTCAGCGACGGTTTCACGTTGGCCCTCGACCCGAAGACGAATTCGTGGACAGACCTGAAGCCCGCAAACCATCCGACGACCTGCCGCACGGTTGCATGGGCGAGCATGTGTTACGACAGGGGCAATGACCGCGTGATGTTGTTTGGCGGTGGATTGGCAACAAATCCCAGCGGTGCAGCTCCCACGTGGTTCTACGACTGCGCGGCGAACGTCTGGAAACGGCCGAAGCTGGATATCGAGCCGCCGCCGCGCTGCAACGGACCCATTGTCTACGATCCAGCGACCCGCAAGATGGTCCTGTTCGGCGGTTACGATCAGGCGGCGGCACTCAACGACACGTGGGTCTATGACTGCGAGGCCAATCGTTGGGAACAGCGAAAGTCGCAATCAGCACCGCCGCCAATGGAAGCTCCCGCGGTGACCGTGTTGCCCAACGGCCGAGTGTTAATCTGTGGGAACGATGCGAGGATCGTCCGACGCGATCACTTGTATGCGACGTCAGCCATCAAACAGACGTGGGTTTTCGACATTAAGCAGAATAAGTGGACTCCGATCCACGGCGATTTGAAACTCCAAGGCTACTCGTGGCTGACGGCGGCTTATTCAGAAAAGCACGATGTTGCTTTGATGGTAGCCTTCGGTCCCGAACGCCGGACTTACGCGTTGCGATTCGATCCATCTGCTCCAGCGATCGAACTGCAAGGCGCGCCGTCAAACACAATCGCGTGGAAGTATCCCGAACAGAAGGAGTCGCTGGAGCAGGCTCCGCCGCCGTTGCCAGAAGCTCATGGGAAGTTGCTGTCGTCTCTTCCGGTCAACAGATTCGTGAACGCCGAGCCACCGGGCTTTCTCATCAGCAAGACGTGGTCCACGGCCGTGATCGACACGGATCGCAGCGAAGTGCTGTACGTCGGCGGCGGACATTCCGGCTATTCTGGAAACGACATCGCCCGCTACAGCATTGCCAGCAACCGCTGGAGTCTCGATTTCCCGCCGCGTTTTCCGCCGTTCCTGGAAGGCACCAACGCTGGCATCTTCGGCTGGAGCTACGGGATGATGCCGTTCAGCCAGCACACGTATCTGTGGTACTGCTACGATCCGGTCAGCAAGACCGTCGTTTATCTCGCGCGGTCCTCGCTGTTCGACGGAATTGAAGTGCAACTGGGTGACGACCCCGATGATGTCTTTAAGTGGGAAGCGAAGAAGCAAGGTTGTGCAAGTTGGGTTTACGATCCCGCCAAGAAGACGATGCACAAGCCGAGCTTCGGCCGACCGTTCAAAAACCAGTGGCGTCTGACTCTGGTCGGGACTCCGCGCGGTGTCTACGCGGTCGTCAACGAAAAGCTCTATCACGCGAAGGTCGATCGAACTTCGGGCGGCGTCGAGTGGACGCTGATCGACGCGGCGTACCCAAAGCCGGCAAAGGAAATTAAATACCACTATGAGTTCCAGCCGCTCATTCATGACACACGGCGAGACCGGTTGATTCAGTTGAAGGGCGACGCTTCGCGAGTTGATGTCTTCGCACGTTCGTTTGACGAGAAGGCGAAGTGGCAGCAACTCGCGACGAACGGCAACGCCGCCATCGGGCGCGAGGCCGTTTACATCCCGCAGCACGACACGATTTTGTGGCTGGGCAGCAAGCTCTACGCGCTGGACCTCAGCAGCAACACGATGTCCGAGTTGGATGTTGAGTTGCCGAAAGGCTCGTACACACACGAATGCGCGATGGTGTACGACCCGAAACACGATGTGTGCGTGGCCCTGATCCCGCGCTCATTCAGCGGTCCGATGCAGACGTTTCTGTTCCGCTACGATCCCATTTCGATGAGGAAAACTGGCGGGAAATGATTTCATCAGCCGCTGGGCGTTAGCCCAGCGGCTGATCTTCGAAGGAGAAGCACTTGAAGGTCTCGAAAGGAAATACGAACAATAGCCAGCCGCGCGAGCGAGGATCGACGCGATTGCGTAGCCGACTCCGCGCTACCTCGCTGGCGCTCCGTGTTACTGTGATTGCCGTTTCGGTTTCCAGCAATTCGGCTGCCGCTGAAACGCTGAAGTGGGTGGAGGAACCAGCGCTGTCCTTCAACGGGAAAGAAAAGAAGTGGAGTGTGACGTTTGAGCTTGATTCGCTGACTGATGTTGAAGTCGCGATCGTCGATCCTGAAACAGACACAATCGTCCGCCACCTGGCCGCCGGCGTCTTAGGACCAAAAGCGCCGCCGCCTCTGATGTCCAATTCCCGTTCTCAAAACGTCGAGTGGGACGGCAAAGACGATTACGGGCAACCCGTCAACAATGCCTCGAATATGGTCGCGCGTGTTCGAGCCGGCATGAACGTTTCGCTGGAGAGGATTGTCGGCGGCGATCCGTACGCGTACTGGTCGGAGTTCAGCGGTCAGGGAGATCACGCCCAATGGATGGTAACCGGACTGGAGGTGAAGCCTGATGGCAGCGTGTATGTGTTGGGAAACAGCACGTTCTATGGAGGACCAGCACTCCGCCAGTACGACGCTCGGGGCAACTACCGCCGCACGGTTTTTCCTCCTCCGGCGGGGAAACCGATTGAGGACGTGAAGGGCTGGGGCATCAATGTGGGGACCGACGGGACGTACACGCTGCAGAGCGGAAGTAGCTGGGCACGCGCCACGCCGGGTAGGACTCTGATGAGCCGGAGTGGCAAGGCCCTTTGCGCTTCTCTCGTGCCTTCGACGGGCAGCGACACGTTGTGCATGACAACTGTTTCGGCTCGTGCATCCGGAAATGAGCAGGTGAGAATTGATAGTGATGGCACTCTTCGACAGTATGAGCCGGCGACGATGCTTGGTGGCGAGTCCCTGCCGCGGAACGGACTCTCCGGTAACTTTTTCTCGGCGCTGGCGCCGGACGGCAAGTCGCTATACGTCAGCGGCCTCTTTGCTGTTGACGACAGAAAGGCTGCGGAAACGACTGGCTTCTGGCGCGACGGACAGGTCTGGAAAGTTGACCTCCCCACCCGTAAGACTCGTGTCTTCTTCGCCTTGGACGAAACGGACGCCACTTCGCAATGATTTTTTCTGCGACATTAATCAGCCGTTGGGCGTTAGCACACGGTTTTCGCCGTTGTAACCGCCCAATTCCAAACCGGCCGCTAACGCGATCCGGCTGATTCTGCCCATGCAATGAAACGACAAATCATGAATAGAATACTGACCGTTTGCACGTTCTTGACTCTTGCAATCGCAACCGCGCAGGCCGAAGACGACCTCAACGTCCTGCCGACTTCGATCGAAGGTGGTCCAACGCGGCAGATGCTTTCGCGCTATCTCAAGAAACGCGCCTTCGCTGCGATTGATCAACGCGATGCTGAATACGAAAAGCTGAAAACGATTGAGCAGATCGAGGCGTACCAGACTCGGCTGCGTGAGTTCTTCTTTCGTCAACTTGGCCCATTGCCGGAACGAACGCCGCTGAATCCACACATCGTCGGAACGATTGAAGGCGATGGATACCGCATCGAGAAGATCATCTTCGAAAGTCAGCCGAAACACTACGTGACTGCGTTGCTTTATTTGCCCGCCAGCATAGAAAAAGAGCAGAAGATTCCGGGTCTGCTTGTTCCTTGCGGTCACACGGCCAACGGAAAGATTGGCTACCAGAAGCCTTGTATTCTGCTGGCGAAGAATGGCATTGCGGCATTCTGTTACGACCCGATCGGTCAAGGCGAGCGGTATCAGATTCTAGACTCGGCGGGCAATCCGCGCTACCGATCGACGACTGAGCACACGCTGGTCGGAGCAAGCTGCATTCCACTGGGTCGGAACGCAGCGACTTTCCGCGTGTGGGATGGAATGCGGGCACTCGATTACCTCTGTTCGCGCGACGAAATCGACGCGAAACGCATCGGCTGCACAGGCAACTCCGGTGGTGGACGATTGACCGAATACCTGATGGCGCTTGACTCGCGAATTGTCTGCGCAGCGCCCGGCTGTTGCGTGACAAGCTTTCGACGTCGCATCGAAACCAAAGGGCCAGGCGATGCAGAGCAGAACATCTTCGGCCAGATCGCCTTCGGCATGGACAACGCGGATTACGTCATCATGCGCGCGCCGAAGCCAACGTTGTTGCTTTCGGCAACGCGCGACTTTGTTGATATCCAGGGTGGATGGCATGTCTTTCGCGAAGCCAAACGCATCTACACTCGGATGGGCTTCGCCGAGCGGGTCGATTTGGTCGAAGCGGATGAGAAACACGGTTTCACCAGGCCGCTGCGGGAAGCGATGGTCCGCTGGATGCGTCGTTGGTTGTTGAACATTGACGAACCGATCACCGAACCCGACATCGAAACGCATTCGACCGAGGAGTTGCTCTGCACGCCCAATGGTCAGGTGTTATTGTTGGACGGCTCGCGTTCGGTTGCCGACCTGAATGTCGAGTTCGACAAGCAACTCGAAAAGCAGCGACGTGCATCGTGGTTGCCCGCAATCCACGACAAGACACTCGAAAGAGTCCGTCAGATTGCGGGCGTTCGCACAATGGCCGACTTGCCTCGACCCGCGGTCAGAAACGCTGGCATGATTCAACGAGAGGGCTACAGCATCGAGAAGATCATTTTGCAACCGGAACCAGATCTGTGGTTGCCAGCGTTGTTGTTCAAGCCCGCAAAATCGAACGGCAGACGAGTTCTTTACATCCATGGCAAAGGCAAACTCGTTGTCGCTCAATCGGACGGACCGATCGAACTGCTTGTTCAGCAAGGTAACATCGTACTTGCCATCGACTTGCGCGGCACCGGAGAGACGGGTGGCAATAACGAAAACATGTGGGGTGGGAGCTGGAACGAAATCTTTTACAGCTACCTGCTCGGCAAGTCGATGGTCGGCATGCGCACCGAGGACATTCTCGTGGCCGCGCGTCATCTGTCGGAAATTGATCGCAAGAACGCCGTCCCCGTTCACCTCATCGCCGACGGACTCGCCATCCCACCGGCCGCTCACGCCGCCGTATTGGAGAGCAGCCTGTTTACATCACTAAAACTCAATGGCGATTGCCCAATATGGACAGACATCGTCGCCGACCCATCCCAAACGGGCCGATTAGCTGGCACGATTCACGGCGCCCTCCAGGTGTACGACTTGCCTGACCTTGTGGCTGCGTTCGGCAAAATCAAAAAGGGCGAATAGGTTCAGAGAAATGGCGAATGACGAGGCACTGGTTGCGCGAGTGCGCAAGGCCCTTTCGCGACGAAAGGGATTCTCGGAGAAGAACATGTTCGGCGGCGTCTGCTTCATGCTCGACGGCAACATGTGTGTTGGGACTTTGAAGGGCTCGCTCATCGTGAGAATTGGAAAACATCGACGCCTACGGCGAAGTTTAGTAGCCGATGCACGTACGCTTGTGTGGCAATCAGTCGGCCATCGGGCGATTGAAACATTCCGCCCACGCCTTCCGAATCGTCCATCCACACAGTGACCTTCCCGGGCGCGTCGAGCCGCAGGACCTGGTTGGTCTTGCCTTTGTGCAGCGTGAAATAAAGCTTGCCAGTGCCTGGATGCCATACAGGGCCTTCAAAAAAGGCATCGGCCGAGTAGAGTTCGACAAGCTTCGCACCATCTGCCACCGTGCTGGGCATTCCCGGTTCGCCGGCTCGAAGATCGATGCCGAATGCGCAACGGATAACAACAGCCGAATAGACAAGCAAACGCATACGATCTCCTTTACGGTAATGCTCCGAATGCTGTCACCAGTCTATATGAATATCGCTGTGTGTGTTGAAGAGTCGCCCGTTTGTTGATAGTAGGCGAACAGTGTACTGCCGACGAGAAAGAAGATCTTGCCGACCGCGACGAGCATGTTGCCCATCCAACCGATCGTGTAGAAGGCGTACAACCCACTGGCCAAGAGCCGCACGCTGCGGTGAAATCGCAGCCCCAGATACTCATAGCAACTTGTCAGTTTTAGCCGGAAATACAGCGGAAGAAACAACCAGCAGGTAAGCGACACAGATCGAGATACCGAGGATCATAGTTCGGCATAACGGCGTACCTCGTGGAAAGCACGACCGATTTCGTTACTTGAGTGGTTTCACGTCGGCCCGTTCGAGGTCTAGCCGGAGGACGTACACCTGGCTGTTGGTGTCGGTTCCCCAGATCAGTTTTCGCTGGGGATCGTACATCAGCGCGTCCGACCGGCTGTGGGGGAATTTGCGCCGAGTGATCTGTCCGCGTTTTTCAAACGTGTACTTGATATCGAGCGTGATCCAACGGTTATTGGCGCAATCGTACGCAGGCGTCGGCGTGTGGTCTCCGGCGTCTTTCAGGAAGGTTCCCAACAGCAGCAAATCATTCGCGGCGTCGTAGCAGCATTTGTCGAGATTGGCGAAGCGGTCGGCACTTTCGCTGCCGCTGGGCGAGAGGCTTTTTGCCTCGTTGGTTTTCAAATTGACGAACCAGACGGTCCCGTCGAATTTTCCGCGATAGCCGAGTTTGTTCACGATCAACACGCGATGCCGTTTGGCGTCATACGCGATCGTGGAGCTATCGACGTAAGCGCCGGGCAACTTGTCGCCGGTGAGTTCCAGTTCGATCCATTTTGCGGCTTTGTGGTCGTAGCGATGGACGCGGCCGTTTCTGTCCCAGCACACAACGCCGCTGGGTGTCACCGTCAGCGTGAGCGTATAGAAGCAACTGTTGTATTGCATCGCGGCCGGCTTCCTGCCGCGGCCAATCCAGTCGCCGATGTCCGGATCGTAGACGTAGAAATAGCGCGGCCGTCCCGCTTTGACCATCAGCTTGCTCGGCGGGTCGTAGTCGTAATTCTGATAGGTGTGTCCCGTCATCCACGGCCGCCCGTTGAAATTGAAGCCATTGGGATAACTGGTGTTGCTGTAAAGCTGGCCGAGCGGAAACTCGACGGGAAACGGCAGTTCCCAGCGGTTGGTCGAGAAGTGAAAGTGCAGCACGTCCGTTCCGCCGTGCGCCGAATGCCCGCCGCTCCACCGCAGCATCATGTCGCGATCGGGGTCGATCCGTGCCGTCCCCCAGTCGCGATTGAGCCGAGGAAGATGTGGCGGATTGGTCGGCACCCATTCGTTAACCGGAATCTGCTTCAACCACGCTTCAAACTTCGCGGCATCGGGCTTCGCGCCTTGAAAGTAGAATTCCGGATGAAACGGACCTGTGCGATACACGCGCGAGTCCGGTGCAACCAGCTTCCCGCCGGTCCACTGGTCCTTGTCAATGTCGTAAACCCAGTCGCCGTCGTTCAGGTCAAGGTACTGCCCACTGATGTAACCCGTGCTGGATGAATAGGTATATCCGCCCGTCATGCGAATCGTGCCGTCGCCAGTCGCTTCGAGCCGATGGTTCGCGCGCGGCGGTGGTGCATTGGCGGGATGACGTTGAAACCAGCGACGCTTTGCCGGATCGAAGACCCACGTGTCGTTGGTCAGATAATCCAGATGATCGCCGCCGAATAGCACGTAGAGTTTCGCCTTCGCGTCGTAAACCAGCGTATGGCCGGCCATACCAGTCTGCTGATTCGGCAAACGCGCTGTCCCGCAGTTCATCGCACGCGGCGGTGGCTCGGCGTCGAGTGCCTCGGCTGCCAACTCAAGCTGAATTTGCATTTGATGCAGACTTTGCAGCAACGTGGGGCTAACGCCGCTGGCCAGCGAACGCGACCTTTTTCGCGCGTTCTGCAAATACTTGCCGGCAATGCAAACCTGAGCGCGAGCATATTGATCTTCCAGGTCGATCGGCAGATTGGGGACCAGCGTGTCGATCGCCTTCTCAAGTTTCGACAATTCCAGCTCAACTTCTCGCTCGATACGTCGGGATTCTTCTTCGGGCGGCAATCCCTTGAAAAAGATCGAGCGTGTGCGAGCGAGGACGTTCCTTGCCAGATCGCGCAGTTGCCAAACCTGGTCGTGCAGCTTTTGAACGGCATTTGAGGCACGCAATTCGCGATGAATTGCCTTCCACTCGCCATCAATCAGCACGCGCGTATGCGGACGCCCGTCGTCAGAGTCCTGATCCTGGCCGCCGAATGCCAACCCGCTCCCTTCCGGCTGTCGGCATTCGGCTCCCCAGATCACTCGCTGTTTCAGATCGACGCTGCTCAAACGATAGGGCCGTTGCGGTTGCTGTGCTTGTAGCGCAAGTGGAGCAACGACGAACGCGAAACAAACAATCGCTCGGACCAGAGTTAGTGGTTTCATTGGATGACTCTCTTAAACGCGCTGTTGCGCACAGACGCTTTCGGTTACTGTTGATACCGCTGGCAGCGGGCGGCTGCTTGACATTTCACCCAACACGACGCGAAAGCCCGTGCAGCGATTCGCATCTTCCGGCAATCGACCCGACCGGTTTGCACTGCGCGCGTAGCGGGCGTTGTTCTTTTGCCAACTTGGGATGTCGTAGCTGCCGCCGCGTGTGACTCGGACGTATCCATCGGCGCGGCCGATGGGATCCGTCTGGTCTTCGGGCACATACGGGCCGTACCAATCGAGGCACCATTCCTCCACGTTGCCGTGCATGTCATACAGCCCCCAGGCATTCGGCTTGTAACTGCCAACCGGCCGCGTTCGGTTTCGCCGATCGCCAGCAATATTGGCCTGCTCGACCGCCAACGTGTCGCCCGTGTGAAAGGCGGTCGCCGAACCGGCCCGACAGGCATACTCCCATTCCGCTTCGGTGGGCAGGCGATAAGTGCGGCCCTCCTTTTTTGACAGCCACTGGCAGAAATCGACAGCCTGCTGCCACGTGACCATCGTCACCGGCTCATCGTCTCCCTTTGACGCGGTGCCAATGCCGCGCAGTTCATTGTGCATCGGATCGAATTGCTCAAACTGGGCATTGGTCACTTCACAGGATGACATGAAGAAGTAACGACTGATTCTGACCGCGTGAGCCGGCGACTCGTCCCAATCGCGTCGTTTCCACTCGTCGTCTGTCGTCGGTGGCTCAGCAGGCGTCCCTATGATGAACTGATCGGCTTCGATGCGGACCAGTTTCACACCGAGCGAATTCTCGATCTGCCGCAACGAATCATCTGCCCACGCGCGAACTGGCAAAACCAAAAGGATCAGCAACATGGCATGTTTCATCAACCGTCTCCTGTTTACTCCCTGATACTCCGCGCTTTATTGGCCACCGCGAGACGTGTCGTGCTTGTACAGCAACACTTTGTCGTCTGCCCACATAGTTACGCCGTATTCGGGGATGAAGGCAACCACTGGCGATTCATGGCGGCCAAACGGCCAGTTGGTTTTTGTGAAGTCGTCAACAACACGGTACTCGTTCGAGGTGCTGTCGAATTCAAAAAGCTTTTTGACGGGCGGCACGAGAAACAGGTAACGCGCCGAAGCGGGATCTACAGTGACGACGCTGAACCGGACGGTGACAGGAACCGGGAAATCTTTCATCCGCCGCGTTTTGCCCTTGGATAGAATGACCACGGCCTGCGAATCATTACCACCGGCAAATAACACTTCTTGGCGAAACGGATTGTGCCGCGCGAGGCTGTGATAGCCATGTACGTCGATGACGCCGAGACTGGACCATTCTTGCCGCTGCTCGCTGTAGAACCGCAGCGTTCCTGGCGGTTGACGAGCCAACGAGAGCAGCCCGTCCATGCCGGAAAAGTATTCGTACAACATCGTGTTGCGGCCCGGCTGCGCGGGCGGCAGTTGATTCCACTTGTCGGCGAGCAGATCGTACCGATATCCACCCGTGTAGAATCGGCTTCTTTCCACATCCAGCGAGTTTTCTGAATATTGGTGACCAAACTGCTGTTTCAATTCCGGAGCGTTTTTGACTCCATGGAATTCGATGACTCGCCACGCGTTCGTCTCTTCGGAATAGGCGACGAACTTCCGCGTCTGGCGAACGCCAAAGAACAGGAACTGGCCTGTCCGGCTGTCCCAATGCGCGTCGTCG
>CALBSZ010000589.1 GCA_937967665.1 uncultured Planctomycetaceae bacterium | reverse complement strand
GCGCTCGGTCGCGCTCCTTGGGCCGATTATGTGCTTCGCAGCAACGTGCTCGTTGCCAAGGCGCAGGTCGCTCAGGGTAAGTACGCGGAAGCATCGGCGACCTACACGAAGGTGATTTCCGATCCCGTAACCAGCCCCGAAGCCGCGCGGCAGAAGCTGCTGGCCCAAGTGGGCAAGGCGGTTTGCCTGACAAATACCGGCGACGTGGACACTGCAATTAAGGGACTCGAGTCCATTATCGCGGAGAACGACCCCAGTGATACGGCCTTATTTGCCCGCGCCTACAACGCGCTCGGGGGAGCCTACATGAAGCAAAACAAGCCCAAAGACGCGCTCTTGGCGTACCTGCACGTCGACCTGCTGTTTTACGGCGAAACCGACGCCCATGCGGAAGCGCTTTATTATATGAGCAAACTATGGAGTAGCCCGGAGATCAACCAGTCGGCGCGGGCGGTCAACGCTCGCAATATCCTCAAGGGCCGCTATGCGGGCAGCGTTTGGGCAAGCAAGAGTTGAGCGGAACGCCGGTCGGGCTGGCGCCGCAATGCGTCCTGGACGAGCCGGCCGCGCGGCGTCACGCGGTTGCGACGGGTGCCGAACGGTGATTTTCGCCAAATACCCAGCGTAGGTGCTTTACCAAGCTAATTCACCCAGATTAAAATAAGCTGTTTACCCTTCAGCGTAGAATGCTCTGTTCATTGCTGGGGGCGGAACGAATTCTATTCGAATCAAACAAAGTCACAACGTCCCTCAGATCATTTGTTGGAGACAGAGAATGCGTCAACGTACAAGTTCATCCCTTTGGACCTCGTTCGCCCTGGTCGGGCTGCTGGCGGTCATGGCAATTTCGTTTACCACGGTTTCGTTTCCCGCGACCGCGATCGCGCAGGACGCCTTTGACGAGGCGCCGGCGGATGGTGGCGGCGGCGGGGAACCACCGGCTGCTCCGCAGCAAAGTTATCTGGCTTGGGTTTATCAGGCACTCGGTTTGGGTTACATGCTGATCTTCCTGGGCTTGTCGTTCACCTTAGTCGCCCTGTTTGTTATGAATATCCTGACCGCGCGGCGTGACAACGTTTGCCCGGTGCACCTGGTCGAAGGCTTTGAAGCGCACCTGAACGAAAAGCGTTATCAGGAAGCCTACGAAATGGCCAAGAACGACGAATCCTTCCTGGGGCAGGTGCTGTCGGCGGGACTGGCCAAACTTCAGGCCGGCTACGCGCAGGCCATCGAAGCCATGCAGGAAATCGGCGAAGAAGAAAACATGAAGCTCGAGCATCGTCTGAGCTACATGGCCTTGATCGGCACGCTCAGCCCGATGATCGGCCTCTTCGGGACGGTGCACGGTATGATCAGCGCGTTCCAGGTGATTGCCACCAGCGGGTCCACCCCAAAGGCCTCGGACCTGGCGGCCGGTATTTCGACAGCTTTGTTCACGACCCTGTTGGGCCTGGCCATCGCCATTCCGGCCATCGCGGCGTACAACATCCTGAAGAATCGTGTGGCCCGTCTGGTGCTGGAAGTCGGCATCTTGAGCGAAGGGCTGATGGGCCGCTTCGAGAACGTGGGTGGCAAGTAGTTCAGGGAATACTTCCGCGCCGCCGGTACGATTTATCTGGCGCGCGCGGAACTCTTTTCCCGGAGAGGGTCAACGCCCTTTCCCGACAGAGCTTATTTGAAGGTGAAAGCGACCGATGAGAATCAAGAAACCCGCTTCCAGTATACAAGAAGGCGATATGACGCCGATGATCGACATGACGTTCCAGTTGATCGCCTTCTTCATGGTGCTGATTAATTTCACGCAGAGCGAGCAGAACGAGAAGGTTCAACTGCCCGACAGCGAGCTTGCCAAGCCTCCCGAGGTGCCGCTGGAGTTCCCGATTACGTTGCATTTGACCCAGGAAGGACGCGTGATCATCGGTGGCCAGGAAACCGGTTTAGAGGGACTTTCGCCCTACCTGGTCAAAGAAAAGCAGGTTTTGCAGTTGAAAGGGCAATCCATCTCCGACGCCACGATCGTGATCCGCGCCCATAAGGCCGCCGCGACCGGGAAAGTGCAGGAATTGATCAAGGTTTGCCAGGAAAACAGTTTTGAGAAGTTCGCGCTGCGCGCGAAAGAGTACGTGAAGGGCAATTAGGTGAACAACGCCAGGTTCCGTCGTCATACAAGCTCGAAGCGCAAGCGAGTGCGTCACTTCGGACCGAACACACTTGCTCGCGCTGCGTGCTTGTATTTTCGCCGATTGTGGTAGGCTTAGCGTTGTGGTTAGGACTCGGCACGCCGGGTCTGCGATTTCGTTTTTGTTGGCCGATGTGCCGGCCAGGCCTCCAGCAAGTGAGTTGAAATCATGAAAGTTCGACGAAACGCCGGTGCCAGTGAAGATAAGGGCGTCGAAATCCAAATGACGCCGATGATCGACATCGTCTTTCAGCTGCTGATCTTCTTCATCATGACCTTCAAGATCGTTTCGATGGAAGGCGATTTCAACATCCGCATGCCGCTCGCCGCCCCCCGCGAAGGCCTGCCGGACGACGAGCAGATTCCGCCCATGAAGGTGCGCTTGCAGGCACAAGCCAATGGTGACCTGGCTTCGATCAAGTTGAACGAAAAGAGCTTCGGCACCATGGAGGAATTGCGCGGCTACATCATGCAGCTGATTGGGACCGAGCGCGGTCCGGGATCGATTCAGGATACGGCCGAGGTGGAATTGGATTGCGACTACAACCTGAACTACGAAAACGTCATCAACGTCATCACGGCCGTTTCCGGTTACGTCGATCGCGATGACAATATCGTGAAGCTGGTCGAAAAGATCAAATTCTCACCGCCCCGCAAGCCGGCCTGAGCGACGAAGCTGACCTTGGTTTGATGGCGTTCAGGCGCGCGGGTGAAACTTCGAGTGCACTTTCTTCAGCCGCGTTTGATCCACGTGCGTGTAAATCTGCGTCGTGGCAATGCTGGCGTGTCCCAGCATTTCCTGCAACTGCCGCAAATCGGTCCCGCCTGCCAGCAGGTGCGTGGCGAAACTGTGCCGCAGCGTGTGCGGGCTGATCGATGCCGGAGCGTGAATGCGGGCCGCGTACTTCTTGACCAGCGTCCAGATCGCCTCGCGGCGCAACCGCTTGCCGCTGCGTGACAGAAACAGCCACTCGGGAACCTTCCCCGCCGCGGCGACCAGTTGCGGGCGTTCGCAGGCGGTATACTCGTTTACCCAATCGACGGCGACCTGCCCAATCGGCACCAACCGCTGCTTGCTCCCTTTGCCCTGGCAGAGGCAGAAGCGTTCGTCGAGATGAACGTCGCGCGTCTTCAGGAACGACACTTCCGACGCGCGGCAGCCGGTCGCGTACAGCAACTCCAACACCGCTCGATCACGCCGCCAGAAGGCGTCATTTTTCCGCGGGGCGTTGAGGAAGCGGTCGACCATTTGAGGCGACATGACATCGGGGACGCGCTGCCAGAGTTTCTGGCTGCCGAGCAGCTCGGCGAGGTTTTCGGTGAGTACGCCTTCGAGCTGCAGGAAGCGGAAGAACATTCGCATGGCCACAATGTGCCGAGCGATGCTGGCGGGTTCGAGCTTTTCGCGATGCAACCACGCGACGAAGTCGGCCAGGTCGTTGATTTTCAATTGCGGGATCTTGCGGCCGTCCAACCAGCGTCCAAACCGCGTCAGATCGCGTCGATAGGCGGCAACCGTGTTTTCCGCCAGGTGGCATTCGGTACGCAGGTACTCGACAAACGCCGCCGCATAGCGCCCCGCCGCACTCGACGGTGTCTTCCTTGCTGGTTTGGGGCGAAGCGGGGCCATGAAGGTTTCCGATACCGAGGGACACGTATTGGTTCTGTTCGACCGATGCGATAACATCTCTACATTGAATTCGTTCCGGATGACGCGGGCGGTTACAGGAGGCTGACCGATTGCGACGATTATGCGGGCGTGCCGGGCGCTCGCCGCGCGGAACATCGGACGCCACAGACCCGACCGGCTCGTTGGAATCACGCGGTATATGCAAGAAGTTGTCATCGAAAAACCGTATACCTTTGTTCCGCCGCATCGGGGCAATTGGTGGCCCAGTTTTATTCAAAAATTCAAGCTCATCGACATCTGGCTGCGCAAGCAGGGAGTTGTCAGTTGGGAGTGCCGGGACCAACATAAACTCCGTGAATCGCTGGACGCCGGTCACGGAGTGATGCTCACGCCGAACCACGCACGCGCTTCGGATCCCCTGGCGATGGGCTGGCTGGCGCGATCGGTCGGCACGCATGTCTACGCCATGGCCAGTTGGCATCTGTTCCACCAGGGCAAGTTCATTCCCTGGGCCATTCCGAAGATGGGCGGCTTCAGTATTAATCGCGAAGGCATCGACAAACAGGCCATCAATACCAGTATCGAAATGCTGACGTCGGCCGAACGGCCGCTGATCGTTTTTCCCGAAGGCGCGGTCACGCGCACCAACGACCGCCTGCAGGCCCTGCTGGATGGCGTCGCTTTTATTGCGCGGACGGCGGCGAAACGCCGGCAGAAACTGGATCCCCAGGCCAAGGTCGTGATTCATCCGGTTGCCATCAAGTACCTGTTCCTGGGAGACTTCGCGTTGGCAGCGGACCCGCTGCTGACCGAAATTGAGCATCGCTTTTCCTGGCGGCCCCAGCGGCATCTTTCCATCACGGACCGCATCGCCAAAGTCGGGCGTGCTTTACTGTGCTTGAAAGAAATGGAGTTTTTCGGCGAGGTGCGGACTGGCAGATTCGGCGAACGGATGAAAGGTCTGATCAACCGCCTGCTCTCGCCGCTCGAAGAAGAATACCTGGGCAAGGCGTCCGACAACGAAGCCGTCGTACCGCGCGTCAAGGCGCTACGCATGAAGATCCTGCCGGATATGGTGCGCGGCCGGTTGAACTCCCAGGAACGCCTCCGACGCTGGGAGCAACTCGCCGATATCTATCTGGCTCAGCAGGTCAGTAGCTATCCGGCGGACTACCTGACCGAACGCCCCTCGGTTTCTCGTTTCCTCGAAACCATTGAGCGGTATGAGGAAGACCTGACCGATCGGGTGCGGGTGCATGGCGACCTGAAATGCATTATCCAGGTCGGGGACGCGATCGAAGTTTCTCCGAATCGCGATCGCCAGGCCGCTATCGATCCGCTCATGCAGGAACTCGAAACCGCCATGCAAAGCATGCTCGACGTCCTGGCCCTCGAATCCCCCCTGTTCGAAGAACACTTCATCCAACCGTAGGTCATGCTCCGCATGACAGCATCTGCTGCACACCCCACCATCTACCCAATGCAAAATTCCTGCCACGCATTGCCATCCGCATTGCTGCGTTGGCAAGTTTCCACAAACCGCACTCCTTCCAACCCGTCATAGACGTTCGGGTACAGGGGGTTGTGTCGATCGGGCGTTTCTCCGCGGTAGCAAGCGTGCATGTCCGCGAACGCATTCTGATAGATGTTGGCAAATGCTTCGAAGAAACCTTCGGGATGACCGCCGGCCAGGCGGCAGGACTGGCGCGCCGTCGGCGCCATGTAGTCGGCGAACGGATGGCAGTGGTACGTTTCCACCGGCTTTCCGAACCGCCGAATCGTCAGCGTGTTCGGTTCCTCTTGGTGCCACGAAAGAGAACCCTTGGTGCCGTCGACTTCCAACGTGATGTTGTTCAGATTGCCATGGGTCACCTGGCTGAACGTCACCAGGGCCACGGCGTTGTTTTCCAGACGCACCAGGACATGGCCATAGTCTTCCATTTCCCAGTCTTCCCGAAAGCTTTTGAAATGGGCGGACGCCGCGACCGGTTGGAGGCCGCTCACGAAACGCGCCAAGTGGTAGGCATGCGTGCCAATGTCGCCCAGCGAACCGCTGCCCGCCTTTTCGGGATCGGACTTCCAGGCCCCGCGTGCCGGCTTCGCTTGCGGGTCCATGCCGCGCATCCAGCCCTGCAGGTAGCTGGAGCGAATCGCCTGGACTTCGCCGAGTTCTCCGGCGGCAATGATTTCACGCGCCTGCCGGACCATCGGGTAGCCGGAATAGTTGTGAGTCAAGGCGAAGACAACGCCTGACTGTTCGACCAGGCTCACCAGTTCCCGCGCTTCCGCGACATTCGTTGTCATGGGCTTGTCGCAGACCACGTGAAAGCCAGCTTGGATCGCCGCCTTGGCGATAGCGCAATGAGTGTGGTTCGGCGTGGCAATGCTGATGAAGTCCACTCGCTTATCTGCGGGCAGACGTGACTCGCCGGCGATCAAGTCGGAATAGCTGGCATAGCCCCGCGCGGGATCCACTTGAAACGCCGCAGTCGCTTCTCGAGATCGTTCCGGGTCCGAGGAAAAAGCGCCGGCCACCAATTCCGCTTGGCGGTCGAGCGTGGCTGCCGTGACGTGGACTTTGCCAATAAACGCCGCGCCCGCGCCGCCGACCAGCGCCATTCGTAGTTTTCGTTCCAATGGTGTGCTCGCAGGTCCAGATCAAGGAAAGCTTGAATTATCCTGTCTCAACGCCCCGCGTAAAGACGGCAACGCGAATCATGAGACATCGAGACGTTGCAGCGCGCCTTCGACGCGCCTGACCACGTCAGGGCGCGGAATCAGACCGGCCTCGCCGGTAATGAAGCAGAGTTCCGTCGGCTGGTCGTGGAATGCGTTAACCGTTTCGACAAGTAGCTGGATTGACGGGGCAAACGTATCGTCGGTTTGGGCATCCAGCAGTGCGGTACCGAGTTGCCGAATCGTGTCTACGGAAGTTGCCGATTTCCTGCCGCGTCGAAGGTCATCCCAAAATGCGGTGACGGCGGCCACGAATTCGGCCTGAATTCTCTTTTTTGTCTCGTTTTCCACGAAAGTCGTGTCCTGCCAGCGATTTCTTCAACGCATTTCATTGACGCCTGCGACGAATTGCCGATAGAATCAATAGCACAGGGCATTGTAACGTGAAGTTTGGGAGAGAAACGATGCGACGTACTTTATTCGCGATTCTGCTGGCCTGTCCGATGAGCATGGCCCTTCCCGTGACCAGCCATGCCCAGCAGCAGGTTGTCGTCTCCACGCCGTTCAACACGGTTACCGACAGTTTTTGGGAACGCACCGGAATCGGGTGGGGGCTTTCGGGGCGTGGCTGGAGCTTTCACAATGGCGGCCCCGGCCCGGCGCCCAAGTTTGGCGGTTACGATGCCAATAGCGATGCTCACTTCGGCTTCGGCGGCCGATCTGGCGATCTTTCCTGGACATTCAATATGCTGGCCGGACAGGGGCACAGCCGTAGCGTGGTGTCGCAAGTGCCCAGCGTCACGGTCATGAACGGGCAAACCGGCCAGGTTTTCGACGGCCGTATCCGTCCGTTCGTTACCGGTTTCATTCCTGTCGTCGGCCACGGCGGCAGTCCCGGACCTGTGATCGTCCCTTGGCAGCAACGACTCCAACAACTCAATCAGCAGCAGATTCCACTTCGTCCAAAGTACGACGACTACGACTACGAATACGAAAAAGAAGTCGAACGGGCGAAACCCGCGCCTCCCGTTGAAGATGACCCGCCGCTCAAGCTGTGATCGCGGCGTGACCATGGCTATGGAGTCACCTGGGAGGACTTAAGCGTTCTTGTCGCTTGGCGTCGTGGGCGTTTCGGACGGCGCCGCGTAGCTGCGCGGCCCGTAGATTCGCGAGCGGTAGAGGATCAGGCCGTGTGCCGCGTGGTAAAGCGCCCCGCATTCCAGTGGCACCGATTTGGACTTCTGGAACATGTCGCACATGCGTACGACCGCGCGGCGCACCCAAGGCTGGCGTAGTTGTTCGTCGGTCATGGCCAGGGTCAGGAATTCGAGCACGTGACCGGTGGAACCGAGATTCTGTGCCAAGTCGGCGGACCGGCCCGGACGATGAATGTAATTGGTTGAAAACGATCCGTCTTCGTTCTGGAATTGTCGTGCTTTGGCGATCGCCTGCTGGATCTGCTGGTCGGCGACCTTCCACGGTCCTTGCAGCTCGCCGCCGTCACGGATCAGATACTGGTTTAACGCCATCGTCATGCCGATCAGACGGTGCGTTCCCCCGCAGGCACTGGTTTGAAGGTCTTGTTCCGTTTCTGATTCGAGCAGCCTTTCGATAGTCCATGTCTGGCCGTCCGACGCGGTCCACTTCGTATCGGTTGGCAGGTAGGTCGACAGCGCGATCAGTGTCCAGCTGTATTCGAGATGTACGTTGGTGGCCACGTCCCACTGTACCTGGTGCACGTAGTCCTGCATCGTGAACGTCTGGTCATGCAGCTTGATCTCCTCGTCGGGGCGAACGTTGCACTGCGCCAGAATTGCCAGCCACTGATCGTTGTGCCCCTGCCCTTGCTTGCTGCCCGGATCGACGCGCACTTTCAGGCCCTGCCGTCCGGTGTCCACCAGGTGCACCCCAGGTTCTGGTTCCCAACCCGCCATGCGGCCACCGCCAAGGATATGATCGACGGCCGAAACCAGCTCTCCGTCGTTGTCGACCAGGAAGTCGCGCTCGTAGGCAAGCGCGCCGTGCAGGATCTGCCACGCGGCGTGTTCTTTCAAATTGAGATGCCGATTGGCGTAGGTCCAATCCAAGACCTCGTCCAGATACCCCTTCAGCTCGTCATCGTCCAGCCCGTCATCGTCAGGCGAGGTGATTTCGATTCCGGACGGCGGCGTCACGCTCGTCCCGCAACCGGTTAGCAGCAAGGCCGGAATCAACCATGCCAAGGCAAGAGCGTGACCCAAGCGTAGGGCACGCTTCGCGTGCCGCAGCCGTCCAAATGGAATCGTCAGCGCAACGGAAAACATGAATCGGTCCGTCAATGAGTCTCGTGTTCGGAATGTGTTCATCGAGCTCATTCTAGCTGCAATGCGGGCGGCCAAGAATGGGCTGATTTCTATTGGTCACGACTTTCGTTGGACAGCGCCAGGTTTGCGGCAATCCGCCCAAATACAAGCACGCAGCGCCAGCAAGTGTATCCGGACGTAAGTGATCCACTCGCTTGAGCTTCGAGCTTGTATGACGGCGGAACCTGGCGCTGTCGGACGAGGCACGGCGGCGGGTCTTACTTGTGGAAATCGACATTCCCAAAAAAAATACTAGCACTACCCCTCCCTGTGTGACGACTCATTCCAGCAGTGTCGTATTGGCCATGTCGGTCAAGCTGGCCATGTCGGTCAAGCTTAGGACGATTGCGGGGCCGTCAGTTTGAGCCGCCGCGAACACGTTGTTTGTCGCCGCAAAGCGTTTCCTTCAAAAGGTTTATCGTTCGGAGGCTGGCCGCGGGAGCCGTCGGTCCGATCATTCGGCGCGTAACTTGCGTACTGGTGGAGAGGCCAAATAGACCTGCCAGTTTTGCAGGGAGACGCTGATGTCTGTCACGTTGGCTGAACCGTTGCCAGGAGAATGAGGTTACCTGAATGTTTTTCGACCCGTTGTATTTCATCGTCATTGCCCCCGCATTGTTGCTCGGCTTTGTTGCTCAGATGATGGTCAAGTCTGCCTATTCGCGTACGCAGCAGGTCGCGGCGCGGATGAGTGGTTTTGCGGCCAGTCGTCGGATTCTCGACAGCGCCGGCTTGAGTGACGTGCGGATCGAACAGACGCCGGGCTACATGAGCGACCACTACGATCCCCGGCACAAAGTGCTTCGCTTGAGTGGCGAGGTTTACCACGGTCGGACGATGGCGGCTGTGGGGATCGCGGCGCATGAGGCGGGGCATGCGATTCAGGACGCCAAGCGATATCTGCCGCTTGTGGTGCGCAATTTTGCCGTGCCCGCCGCCAACTTTGGCAGTAACGCGGGAATGTTGATGGCCATCGCCGGACTGATTTTCAATTTTCAGCCGTTGGTTTGGTTCGGCATCATCCTGTTCAGTGGAGTCGTGGTTTTCCAAATCGTGAACTTGCCGGTCGAATTTGACGCCAGCGCGCGGGCGAAGGTCTGCCTGGTCGAGCAGGGAATCATCGATCGCCAGGAGCTGCCTTGGGTCAAGAAGGTACTCAACGCAGCCGCGCTGACTTACGTGGCGGCCACGCTGCAGGCCATCTTGACGTTGCTGTACCTGATCATGCGTGCCGGCCGGCGTTGAGCATCTCCGCCTCGTGACGCGGCGTCACGGTGACTCGGCGTCACGGTAATTCGGCAAAGTTCTTCAAGACTTGCAGTCCGTGGGCCTGGCTCTTTTCCGGGTGGAATTGCGTGGCGAACAGATTGTCTTGCCAGATCGCCGCGCAAAAGGGGCGATGGTATTCCGTTGCGACGGCGACCACGCCCGGATCGTCGGGGCAGACGTAGTACGAGTGGACGAAGTAGAAATGCGTGCCCTCGTCGATTCCGGCAAATATCGGCGCGGGTCGAGTGAACCGGGCCTGGTTCCAACCCATGTGCGGCACTTTGAACTCCGGGGGAACATCGAATCGCAGGACCTTGCCGGGGACGATGCCGAGTCCTTCGTGTTCGCCTCCTTCGTAGCTGACGTCAAACAGCAGTTGCAGGCCGAGGCAGATTCCCAAGAAAGGAGTGCCTTGTGCGATCGACTCCCGAATGGGTTTGACGAAATCCCGCCGCTTCAATTCGGCGATGGCATCTTCAAACGCCCCCACGCCCGGCAAAACGATCTTGGCGGCGCGTGATAGATCTCGCGGGTCGTTCGTAATCCGCGCTTCGTGGCCGACTTTTTCGAAAGCCTTCTGGACGCTCCGCAGGTTCCCCATCTGGTAGTCAATAATCGCAATCACCGGGTTCGCTCTCCAATCGTTAATCCGCTACGTCATCGGGACACCGCAGATGAGTTTAAGTTCGCACCCGCTTCCGTGTCTACGCGGCGCCCGGCAATTTTTGGTCCTCGGGAGCTTGGAGCGAGGCAACGCAGAGATGTGTCGCATCGTGGATATGTGAATGTTGTGGGTCACCAACTAAGACGAGGGCGGGATGCCGAATTCATCGAGCCACTGGCTGACGTCGTCATCGGAAAGCGTGGCCGGTTTCTCCGCTGGTTCGGCGGCTGCTTCGCCGCGCGGCTTGCGGATCTCGGCAAACCACACATCGCTGTCCACGTAAGTGGCCTTGCGGCGCCGAGCCGCACGCTGCACGCGGTGATCGCTGCTGACCACGGTTAATTCCATTGGCGCCGTGGCGGATTCGATGAGTTCCTCGAGCACGTCGTCGGCCTCCTGATCGCGTCGCGAGAAGCGAATGGTGATGCCGGCGTGGGTCAGCATGCGCGGCAGTCCGGGAGGCGCGTCGCGGCCGTCGAAGACGATGGTTGTCTGTGACCGCTGCTGTTCCGCAAGCACCTCGGCCAGGAATGCGAGTAGCGCGTTCCGCGTGCTTTCCAGATTCGTGCGTCCCGTGTCATCGCCGAAGATGTCCGTGGCGTTCAGCAGGTTGTAGCCGTCAATGAGCAGTGCCTGTGCCAAAACGCGTTTCGCCTTTATTGAGCCTCGCCGCGCCTACAGGTATTCCCATCAGGAGAAGGCCGCAGCCTGCCCGTAATGTTGTTGAGTCCCTGTCATTGCACCGCAGACCGTTTCGCAACCGTATCGTCTTCGGGTGACTGTAAACCTTTCGTGTGCCCGGCCTCCACCGCGTCGCGTTCTGTACGGAACAAGACCAGGTCGTTTGGTTCAACGCGGGAATAGTCGGCGGTGTTCGTCGTATACATTTGCGTCGTCTGCCGGCTGACGACCGCGGGACGCTGTTCCCAATCGCAGTATTCGCAGCGAATGGTGAGCGGTTCCTTTTCCACGATCCAGAACTTGCAGGTCAGGTGCCGTTGTTCGGCCTTGTCGTTGGTGATGCACTGCGGGTTGTGGCAGTTGATGCCGGCGGGATAGGTGTAGATCTGATGTTTCCCCAAGGCATCAAAATCGCTGCTCTGCAGGATCCCTGGTTGCAATTCCAGGAGAGCCGCGATGAGGGCCATTCGCACGGGCACGCCGAACGAGGCTTGCTTGAAATAGGCACCTCGCGGATCGCGGTCGATTTCGTAGCTCAGTTCATCCACTCGCGGCAGCGGATGCAGGATTTGGGTGTTCTTGTACTTCTTGGCGTTCAGGAACTTGGCGTCGATGATCGGATAGTTCGCAATCGCCTCGTCTCCCCCGAAACGCTCCAGTTGCAGGCGCGTTGAATAGAACGCGTCGACGGTGCGGATGCCGCGGATGGCCTTCTGTTGTGCGTCGCTTAAGCGAAACCACACATCGGGAACCAATGCCAGCTGATGCGGTTTGTCGGGTGTGACGTACAGCATGTCGGCCGGCAGCGCATCGTCGGGAAATTCATCGATTTCGCTTTTGCTGAGCGGATGGCAGTTGTAGTCGCGGGCCAGGCGCCGCTTGACATGATCGGGAAATTCGCAGCCGGGCGCGGCCAGCGGAATGATGCGGGCATTGAAGCGCGCCAGCGCGTAGGCCAGCGAATGGACGGTGCGGCCGTGATACAAGTCTCCCCACACGACCACGTTCAAGTCTCGCAGCGATTCGATCCCGCCCTTGCCATGCTTTTGTTTCTGGGCAGCTCGCAGCGTATACAGATCGCACAGCGTCTGCGTCGGATGTTCGTGCCCGCCATCGCCGGCGTTGATGACCGGCACGTTGGTGAATTCCGCGGCGACCCGCGCCGCGCCTTCCAGCGGATGGCGAATCACGATGAGGTCGGCGTAGTTCTCGACAACCCGTACCGTGTCGGCGATCGTTTCGCCTTTGGCCGCCGACGTCGTCTTGCCGTCCGCCGAAGACAAACAGCTGCCTCCCATGCGCAGCATCGCCGATTCAAACGAGAGTCGCGTGCGTGTACTCGGCTCGTAAAAAACCGTGGCCAGGATGTGGTTGCCGCCTAGCGTGTTCTTGCCCGTTACCCGGTATTCCCGTTGCGGGTCGGCCATGTCGCCGAGGAATCGATCCGCCAATTGAAAGACCGCTTCAATTTCCTCATCGAGAAGATCGTCAATGGTGACAACGCTGCGAGCCATGATATTCGCGATGCATTGGAAGCGAGGTGAGGTTACAGTAATAGCAGGAAGCACCGTCGATTGTATCACCAGCGCCGCTCATTATCAAAGAGGCACATGCCCTCCCGCAAAAGGAAACACCGCATTTCAGGGACGGTTTAGGGGCTTTGATGACGAAACCAATTGGAATCTTGATTCTGACCAACGACGACGAACGGCAGTCACGCTGGTCCGCGGCCGTGTCGCAAGTCGGCAGTGTCTGGTGCAGCACGGCAGACGTTGTCGGCAGTGTGGATATTGCGATCACCGACAGGCCCGTGGATCGGGAAACGGCAGGCTTCGCGGACGCCGGCCGGATTCTGGTGGGCGCCGACGGGCCCGCGGATGTTTCCCTACCTGGCGACGCGACGCCACGCGAATTGCGTCTGGCTTGCCGGCTGCTGGCGGAGATCGTCCGCTTGCGGCAAGAACGCAAAAAAGACCGTCGCGAACGAAAAGTGCTCGCCCTTCTCGCTCAAAGTGATCCGCTGACAGGATTGCCGAACCGCAGGGCCTGGGACGCCGAATTGCAGGTGCGGGCCGGCGCCTGCGGTGCTCCAGACGAACCGGGGTTTGCGGTGGCCATCTTCGACCTGGACTACTTCAAACGCGTGAACGACGAACAGGGCCACGTGGCGGGCGATCGCGTTCTCAGGCAATTCGCCAGGCAAATACAGCAGAATATTCGCAGCGACGACTACGCCGCACGCCTGGGAGGCGACGAATTCGGTCTGCTGCTGGCGGGCCCGACAGGGGAACAGCTGCAGGCGGTCGTCGAGCGTGTTCGTTGGGAAAGCTGCCGCGGAACCGGTATCACGGCCAGCGCGGGATTTGCGTTCCCGTCAAACTCGCAGGACATGGATCCCGAGGCGGTCTTCGCCGCTGCTGACGAGGCGCTTCGCCTGGCCAAATCCGCGGGGCGCGATCGAACGATCGCCGCGTCCTGAGAATCAATTCAAGTTCCTGGCAGACTTTGCCGATTAGTGAAACGAAGCGGATGAGGGGGAGTTTTGCGGATCGAAAGGAATCGCCGTGATCACATCTCAATTTCATTTCCCCGTGCTAGCAGTCGGCGTGGCGTCATTGATTCTGGGCTGTGCCACAGCCGATTCACGCGTTGTTAACTGGAATGAACAGGTACTGGACGCGAACAGCACGCAGCCTGAACGTGTGGTGTGCACCGTCGAGATTCGCGAGAAGAACGCGCGTCCGGATATTCGAACCATCGATATCACTGACGGGAAGCTGGTCAAGGACGCGCTGGAAGAAACAGGCGTGACCAGGCGTTTCCGACGACTCCAGATCAACCTCCTGCGTTCCACTCCGGAAGGCAAACGCGCGAAAATGGAAGTGCCCTATGCGAATGGGGTCGCCGAAACGCACAACTACGCGCTGCGGGAAGGTGATCATCTGGTTGTGATCGAGGACGCAAGTACCATTCTGGACGACATGATTGGTTCGACCGTCGGGCCGCTGTCGCGCCTAATGGGGCTCTAGTCCTAAGACAAGCGAAGTCTGTGACTTCTGGATTTGAAATTCGAAGCACGAATATCGAAAAACGAAACAAACTCAAAGGTCACAACACGAAAATCCGCAGTCTCAACGGCGTTTGTATTTCGCGTTTCCGTTGAATTCAGGTGAAACTGTTTTGAATTTCGGATTTCAAATGTGTTTCGGATTTCGGATTTTTGCGACGCCCGGATTCAAACTTCGCTTGTTTAGGGTCTGGTTGGCTTTGCGTAAAGATGTGCGCTACGAGTCATGCAAGACCAGGCACTTTGCCCTACCAGAATTGCGGTTGGCAACGGCTCACGATACGCGCCAGCGGGAATGAAAGAGCCAGATCATGCAGGTCAGCAAGCTGATGTCCATGAGGATGGTAAAGCCGGCGTAAGCACCTACGAGATGCCATTCGCCGGCCGTTCCTTTTTTCGGGGAAGCGTCGTCCTCAATGACGAGCGGCACTTCGAACGTCGCCGAAAAGGGACTCGTGATTCCGGTCCATTCCACGCCTTCCGCGCCGTCCAGGAACTGATTGGAAAACGTCACAATGGCCGGCGGCGCACAGAAGAGGACAATGATGATCAGGTACGTGGTCATCAAGCTGATGGAAGTCCTGCGAAATACCACGGAACAAAACAGTGCCAGCATGGCGGTTGTCAGGCAGGTCAGCAAGATGATTCCCAGGTACGACGCCACCTCGGGCAGGTTCCACCAGTACGACGAGACCATCACGCAGGCCAGCAAGATGGGCCATACCAGGAACAACGTCAAGACACTGGACACGCGCAGTCCCGCGACAAGCTTGCCCCAGAGAATCTGCCAGGGAGTGATCGTAGTTGTCAGCAGCAGGTCCAGCGTTTGCCGCTCCCGCTCGCTCGTCACAGCGCCCGCGGAAAACACGGGGCCGACGAGCATGTTGAACAGAATCACATACGAAACAAACCACGGCGCGCGTTCCGGCAGGATGTACAGGCAGACGGCCATGATGGGGATGGCCAGTAACATGCTCACCTGGATCACCAGGCGCAGCATCAACGTGCCCTGGCTGAAGATCTCGCTGCGTATCTCTTTATCGTAAACGGGATTGGAATTGTCAGGCAGCAGGTCTTCGCGTTTCGGAGGCGCGAACAACTTGTCGGGAAACTGGTCGGGCTGGATCACCAGGCCGACCGCTTCCTGCGCTTCGATTTCCAGGTCGACAACTTCCTTGCCTTCACTGCCGACGTCCGGTGGATGCAGCAGGCGTACGCTTGTATTGGCCAGCAGTGCGATGCATATCGCCGCGGCGACTCCGGGGAGCACCGTGATGGTGAGCAGTAACCGAAACGCCGCCTCGTTTTCCAACACGTACCAGCTCAGTACTCCCAGCAGCGCCAGCGGCAGGATCAGCAAATACGAAACCACCAGGGCCGACGCGGTGCGGTGAAAGTAGCTGCTGCAAGCCACGCTGATCGAACCGAACGTGATGACCGACACCAGCAAACCGAAGTACATTCCCAGCACTTCGTACAGCGACACGCCTCCCAGCGGCAAGCAAAGCATCACCACCGGCAACGAAGAAAAGATCAGCACCGCCAGGTGCGTCAGCGAGGCAACCATCTTGCCCAGGACGATGGCAAACGGCTTCAATGGACTGGCGAGCAGCATTTCGTAGGTCAGCCGCTCCTTTTCTCCCGCGATGGAACCGGCCGCAAAGCTGGGCGCCATCAGCGAGGCGAGGATGTACTGTCCCAGGAAGAATAGCGAGACCAGATTCTTGGCTGCCGGATTGGCGGTCGTCAGGTCCAAACGCTGATCCTGCGGCCAGGCAAAGTAGACCACCGCTCCCAGCAACGCCTGGTAGAGGAACAGCAGCACGAAAGCGCGCGGCATCCGCAGATTAACCAGCAGTTCGCGTTGCAACACAGGGTTTTCAAGTAGGTACATTTTGTCTCGTCACCAATGCCCTGCCCTGTTGCTCCGAGCTGTCAGTCGTTCGTCCGCTGCCAGCGTACCGGACGTGGACAAGATGTCCACGCTACGGAGTTGCTCGGAGCGGGCAATTGCTCGTCCGCTGCCAAGTCCCATTCTAACCATTGTTCGCCGCTGCTTTGAGCGGGCAAGACGGCATCTGCCCGATTTGTGGCAGGCCCGTCTGTGCGCCCGGATTCCGTTCGCTGCGACGAATTCATGGTTCATCTCCCTTGGTCGAAGCAGCCCGGGTCTGGTAGACTCACGGTTTCCGTACCCGCTTGAGGACGCCACGATGACACGACTCATGACCGCAACTTCGACGTTTCTCTGCGCCGCCACCGCATGGGCTCATCCCGGCCACGGTACGCCGGGCGAGTCAGAGACGATCACACATTACCTGACCGAGCCGGTGCATGTCGGAGCGGGCGTCCTCTTCCTGCTGGCGGTCTTTTTCCTGGTGCGCGTGCTGCGACGTCTGTTCGCTCGCAGTGAAGCCAAAGGCGCCGAATCGATGCCGTAGCGGCCGGGGAGCGGCAGGAACTGGTGAACGCAATGCCTCGGAAGCGCCGGTAGGACGCCCACCGGACTCCCCTCCGCTGGTTCCACGCGACTCTCCCGCAGCGAAAATAGCGCACCGAAGCAACCCTGCCTGGCTCAATACTGCCGCGGCGTTACTCGCCCTTGCACTCGAACGGGCAAGCCCTGAATGCGGAGAAATCCTTCCGCGTCGTCCTGGTTGTACGACCCGCCGCCTTCCATCGTGGCGATTCCTTCGTCGTACAGGCTGTTCGGGCTGTGCCTGCTGTCGACCATGATATTTCCCTTGTACAGCCCCAGGGTAATTTCACCCGTGGTGTGTTTCTGCGCGTCCTTGATGAAGGCCAGCAGGGCATCCATTTTTGCGGTGTACCAGAATCCGTAATAGACCATTTCCGCGACTTCCGGGGCCAGGCGGTCGCGCAAATGCATGAGGTCGCGATCCATGGTCAGCTGTTCGATTCCCATCAACGCATCGTACAGGATGGTCATGCCCGGAGCTTCATACACGCCGCGGCTCTTCATCCCCACAAATCGATTCTCGACCATGTCGATGCGGCCGATCCCGTTGCGTCCGCCGATTTCATTCAGCGTGTCCACGACGCCTTTGGCGGTGAGTTGCTTGCCGTTCACCGAGATGGGAACGCCTGCCTGAAAGCCGATGGTAACCTTTTCCACGGCGACAGCGGCGGGCTGCACGGCGATACCCATACAGAAATCAACGAGACCCCCGCCGTTGACGGTAAGCAGGCCAAGCTGACCGCCCTCGTAGCTGATATGCAGGCAATTCTCGTCACTGCTGTACGGCTTGGCTGTCGAGGCCTTTACGGGGATGTTCTTTTCGTTGCAGTAGGCGATCAATTGAGTGCGGCCGGGAAACCGATCGCGAAACTTCTTCATCCGCCACGGAGCGATGACAGTGACCGAGGGATCGAGCGCTTCGGCGGCGAGCTGGAAGCGGCATTGATCGTTCCCCTTCCCCGTGGCGCCGTGGGCATACGCCTCGGCCCCCACTTCCCGCGCGACCTGCAGGCAGACCTTCGAAATAATGGGACGGGCAATCGACGTCCCCAGCAAGTAGATGCTTTCGTACTTCGCGCGCCATTGCAAAACGGGAAAGGCAAAGTCCCGGCACATCTCCTCCTGCACGTCGACGATCCGCGCGCTCGCCGCACCCGCGTCCCGGGCCTTTTTCAAGATTGCTTCACGGTCTTCGCACGGCTGTCCCAGATCGACGTAAACCGCGTGCACATCGTAGCCTTCGTCTTGCAGCCAGCCCAGGATCACGGACGTATCGAGCCCGCCGGAATACGCCAAAACACAACTTGCCATCAAACATCTCCTCGTTAAGTGAGCCTCCAATTGTGACTGCGTTACGGAAGCTTGACAAGGGACGGAGCCCGCAGTTCGCGACGATCTGCCTGCCGCGACCCGGAAACCACTCTCGTACGCAACGGCTCCGGGCCGCAGTACGTGTCTCAGTCGAGACTGGCGGGGACTTGTCCCACGGGGAACACCACCTTGCCGCTCCAACCCAACGATCGATCCAGCGCCGCAACCGTTCAGCTTCATCGACGATCTCGACTTCGCACATCTGCAGCGATTAGGCATACCCGTTTCGGAAACGTGCGACGACGCCACGTTAATTCGCCGCGTGACGATCGATATCGCGGGCCGCTTGCGGACGATTGAGGAATGGAACGAATTCGTCGCCGACGGGCAGGCAGAGAAGTACCAGCGGGCATGCTGTTGGGCGCCACGAAGCCGAATGTGATCATGCACGGAGAAACGCGTTTAGCAGCAAGCCGAAGCTCAGAGCGGATGCAATCGCACAAGCCCCTGCACCGATGAAATCACCCTTGTCCGTGACCGCCCCGACTGCACCTAATGCCGAACCGATGCCCACAACGCACAATGCCATACACGCAAATCCGACGAGTCCAGCGCCAGGCTTGGCGTCTGGTTGATTAGTATCATTCATTTGTATCAGTCCGCTCAACGGGTAGTGGGGACGACGCCCCCCCCGACCGAAGCGAAAAAACGTTGACCAGCCAAACGATTATACAACGCGAGGCCGCCTTGAAAAGAGAAAGAAGGCAGCTGAGATGGGGTCCAAGTGGTGGACGGATTCTGGGGTTGATCCTGGCTTTGGACTCCGTGAAGCCTCATGGCGCCGACTCGTGGAAATCGCCCAACGTCGTATCGCTGCTTATTAGGGGTCAATGAGCTTCGCGGCGATAGCTTGTTCGATGAGTTGCTTCACGGACGAAAAACCTGGCCCGTTCTGCACGAGTTGGGTCATGATCGTCCCCGTCTCGACGACGGTCAGCGTCCGTCCGCGGGCATCTCCCCAGATGAGTCGCGCCTCGCGGCACGATTGGCAAAGCATATGCAGCTGGCTGTCTTCCTTGATGAATACGACTTCGCTTGTCCTTCGGCAGATGGCACAGTCATCATGAAATGTTTGAGATTTGTCGAGCGCATCGAAGTATTGCCAGGAAAGAAAATCTTTCGCCGCTAAAATGTGATTCAAATAATTGCGCGACGGTTTCAGGCCGGACGCGATTTTGTCGGGTTGCGCCTGATACGCCATACAAGGCACATCGCCCTCAGCGGTTTGAACCGTGACTTCGATTCGGGTGTAGTGATCCGGATACCTCTCCGACTGATCCAGTGCGCCGAGATGCTCGTCGGCAATGTCGTACAAGATCCCTTCCACTGTTCCTTCGGGGTCCTCGTTGATATTGGCAAATCCGATTCCCGACGGAAGATTCGCCCGCAGGGCGACCTTGTTAAACAGCAGTCGAAACCCGGTCAACACAGCGTGTTGACTCGACGCGAACGGGACGTTCTTTCGTTCCATGACCGCTGGGTTGCAATTCGAACCGTAGGCAAAGTATTTCATCAGACATCTAGAGGTTGGGTGGAAGACTTGTGTGGTGGAGTCATCTTCAGGCACAGCCTGAGCGAATTCGCTGCCCCCTTGTTCATATGCCTTGCCGAGCTTCCTCAACGCGCCGAACTCAGGCCAAACGTAACGCGACGATCACGGGCAATTGATCGGAGACACGGCAGCGGCCGAGATCGCTTTAGCTATGTGGGCGGCTCTCCTTGTACATATTTGTTCTCATCGGCGAACGGAAATCCACGACCGCGTCAAATGAGCCCCGATTTGACAGTCCAGACAGCAGCCTGTGTGCGGTCTTTGAATTGGAGTTTCCGCAAAAGATTCTGCACATGCTCCTTGACCGTCTCCACGCTGATGTCAAGCGATTGAGCTATCTCTTTGTTGCTAAGGCCTAAAGCGATATGCCGCACTACTTGAAGTTCGCGTTTGGTGAGTGGTGTCTTTGGATCCATTTCGCGGTCGGCCATGGTGACATGCATTTGCCGCGACAAGCTGTGTGTAGCCGGTGGATTTCTTTTGGGGGCGTCTTGGAGCGCCGTGAACAGTGAGCTCTTGGGAGCTGATTTCAAAACATAATCCGTGGCGCCACCGGTTGCGCTGCGTGCAATGTATGTGTGATTGTCATAGACGGAAAACATGACGACCGGAAGTTTCGGTAGTGCTTTTCGAAGCTTCTTCAAGGTCGCAATGCCGTCGACATCTTTCATGCGCACATCCAGCAGCACAACGTCGGGCTTTACCTTCTTCGCCGCTCGCAGCGTTTGCGCGGAATCACTGGCTTCCGCGACGATCTTGATCGCGGAACCTCGCAAGAGATGATCGAGACCACGACGGACCACTTCGTGGTCATCCGCGACAAGAAGATTGATAGGCATCGGTGTATCCCCGGCTATTCGAAGTCACTGGAAGGAAAATCAGTGTATCATCAAACCGGCGGAGTTCGAAGCCAGCCAAAGCGTTAATTTTCGATGGCAACCCGATTCATCGAAACGCGGAGCCAGTTGCTCGACAGGCCAGGTCACAAGAACCAGCTGTGGGTCCAGGGACACCTGTGGGACGAACGAGACGCTGGCGGCCGTCTCGCCCTCATTATGCGCAAGGCGTAGGCCCTTCGTGGTGTGGTTTCTCGTTGGGTGCATGCGGATGATTGCGGGCGATCAGCGATACCACGGAACTCTTCGCGGACTGAGACGCGGAAGCAATTTCGTTCCACAGTTTCGTGACACGTCATATATTTTTGGGATTGGGCCATCAGACGATTCTCAAACGAGAGCCCGTGTTGAATGAAGAGCAAAGCGTTTCTGGCATGGATGCCGCAACCTGGCGGCCACGCATCCGTACTCCTACTCCTACTCGTACTCGTACTCGTACTCCTACTCCTACTCCTACTCGCGCTCGATGGGACGCACGCTGGGGGGGCGTGAAAGGGCGCGGCCGGAGCGGGCACGTAACGGCGGGAACACTCGAGGCACACGGTATCCGAGAACGAGTACGAGCACAGCTGCGCTGAGCACGGGCACGACAGGGATGGGGCCGCACTGCT
>CALBSZ010000588.1 GCA_937967665.1 uncultured Planctomycetaceae bacterium | reverse complement strand
TCAGCGAAACATCACCGGTCGTAACGCTATCGAGTGCCGACCATTTCAAACGTGGCTGTTCAGGCAACCCGCTTCCCGACGTCGAGGTTCGCATTGCGGACGATGGCGAAGTGCTGACGCGGGGACCGCACGTGATGCAGGGCTATTGGAAGGATCAGGCGGCGACCGATGCCATGATCCGCGACGGCTGGCTGCATACGGGAGACTTGGGCGAGTTGGACGACGAGGGCTTTTTGCGGATCACGGGACGCAAGAAGGAAATCCTGGTGCTGTCGTCCGGCAAGAACGTGGCGCCGGTCTATCTGGAGTCGCTCTTGACGCAGGACCCATTAATCATCCAGGCGCTCGTCGTCGGCGACAACCGCAAGCATCTGGCCGCGCTGATCGTACCCGATCCAGATGCGCTGCGAGCCGAAATCAAGCGTCAAAAACTGCTCGTCTTTTCGCGAGCGGGCGCGCTGGCTCACCCAAAAGTTGTCCAGATGTACGAGCAGCGAATCGCCGCGCGTTTGGCGGACGTAGCGCCTCACGAGCAGGTTCGTCGCTTCAGAATCCTGGACCGCGGCTTCACCATCGACAGTGGCGAACTCACCCCCAAGATGACCCTGCGGCGCGCCGTCATTGAGAAGAATCTGGCAGACGTCATCGCAGCGATGTATGACTGAGTCGAAAGGCGGCGCGTCTCCCGCCGGCGCGCGTTTTGCCGGATAATCGCGGTTGTGATACCTGATCCGAACCTTAAGCTACGATTGTTATACGGCCCCAACTCGCTTGCAGCGCCACCGTGCACCAACTTAAATAGAGATACAACCGAAAATTGGAAAGGACGAAACGGAACCGCACCATGCCCTTCACTCGCCTCATCGCCACGTCCGTGGTCTTGTTGAACTTGTCTGCCAGCCCGCTTGCCATGGCTCAAGATACGATCTTGGGGAAAGACAAGTTCCGGCAGCTGGAAGAGATTTTGCCAACGCCGAATGGCTTCCGCACGGCGTCCGGCGCGCCTGGGTTGCACTACTGGCAACAGCGTGCCAACTACGAAATCGACGTGGAACTTGACGACCAGCAGCAGCGCATCATCGGTTCGGAGAAAATCACGTACGTCAACCATTCACCGGATGTGTTGGAATACTTGTGGCTGCAACTGGATCCGAATCTGTTCGCGCCCGATTCGGCCGCCGCGCTGTCGGCCACCGCGCCGAAATTGGACAAACTGCCTTATGACCGGTTGCGTTCGCTGATCGCCCGCGAAACGTTTGACGGCAGTGTCAAAATTACCTCGGTTGTCGACTCCTTCAACCAGCCGATACGTCACGTGGTCGTCGGGACGATGATGCGACTCGATTTGCCGCAAGCATTGAAGAGCGGCGAGTCGTTCGTTTTCTCGGTCGCCTGGAACTACCTGATCAACGACAGCAAGGAAGTGTGGGGCCGCACTGGCTACGAGTACTTCGAGGAAGACGGCAACTACATCTACGAGATCGCGCAGTGGTTTCCGCGCATGGTTTCGTACACCGACGTGACGGGCTGGCAGCACAAGCAGTTCATTGGCCGCGGCGAGTTCACGTTGGAACTTGGCAATTATCTGCTGCGGATTACGGTGCCCGCCGATCACGTGGTGGCCGCTTCGGGAGTCCTGTTGAATCCGGACGAAGTGCTGACAGACCAGCAGAGATCGCGGCTGAAGGCGGCCGAGACCGCCAAAACACCCGTGTTTGTGATTACTCCGCAGGAAGCGGAGAAGAACGAAAGCTCGAAATCCAAAGCGAAGAAGACATGGATCTTCAAGGCAGACAACGTGCGGGACGTCGCGTTTGCCTCTTCGCGAAAGTTCATTTGGGACGCGCAATTGCACAACGTCGAAGGCAATCGCGTGATGGCCATGTCGCTATATCCCAACGAAGGCGAACCGCTGTGGAGCAAGTATTCCACGCATGCCATTATCCACACGCTGGACGTCTATTCGCGTTACACCTTTCCTTATCCGTATCCTGTCGCCTATTCCATCAACGGGCCCGTCTACGGGATGGAGTATCCCATGATTTGCTTCAACGGCCCGCGGCCGGAGAAAGACGGGACATACTCGGAGCGAACCAAGTACGCCTTGATTTCGGTCATCATCCACGAAGTGGGTCACAACTACTTCCCGATGATCGTGAATACCGACGAACGGCAGTGGACCTGGATGGACGAAGGCCTGAACTCGTTCCTGCAGTATTTGTCCGAGCAGGAATGGGAAGAAGACTACCCGTCATGGCGGGGCGAGCCCAGCAAGATCGTGCCGTACATGAGCAGCACGAATCAGGTGCCGATCATGACCAATTCGGAATCGATCCTGCAATTCGGCAACAACGCCTATGGCAAGCCCGCCACCGCGTTGAACATCCTGCGGGAAACGATTATGGGCCGGGAGCTCTTTGATTATGCATTCAAACAATATGCCAACCGCTGGCATTTCAACTCCTTCCTTCCGCCGCATTTCTTCCGCACGATGGAGGACGCTTCGGCAGTGGACCTGGACTGGTTCTGGCGAGGCTGGTTTTATACCACCGACCATGTGGATATCGCCGTGACGAACGTCCGGCAATTCCGCATCGATACGCTCGACCCCGACGTCGAGAAGCCGCTGCAGAAGTCCTAACGCGACGCGGAACCCGAA
>CALBSZ010000587.1 GCA_937967665.1 uncultured Planctomycetaceae bacterium | reverse complement strand
CCGCCGTCTGGCGACGGCAGCTACCCGAAACTTGAGCTGCGACAGACTACTAGTGTACGGTGCACTACCCGTCAAGAAAACTCGAGGAAAATCAACGATGAACATTCTGGTCATTGGCAACGGCGGACGCGAGCATGCTCTGGCTTGGAAGCTTGGGCAAAGTACAAGCGTTTCCCGCGTCTTTGTGGCTCCCGGCAACGCCGGCACGGCTCAGGATGCCGAAAACGTCGATATTTCCGCTGCCGATTTCCCCAAACTCATTCAGTTCGCCCGTGATAACCAGGTACAATTAACCGTGGTCGGTCCCGAGGCCCCGTTGGCCGCCGGGATCGTGGATGCCTTCGAAGCAGCCCGCCTCCGCGTTTTCGGTCCCAGCAAGGCCGCGGCCCAACTGGAAGGAAGCAAGGTCTTCTGCAAGAACCTGCTCCACAACGCCGACGTTCCCACCGCGGACTATCGCACGTTTCGGAGCGCCGAGGCGGCGATCCATTACATTACCGAACGCTATTCCAGCGACGACCAGGATGTCCCCGTGGTCATCAAAGCCGACGGCCTCGCCGCGGGCAAGGGAGTCATCGTCTGCCGGCGACGGCAGGAAGCGCTCGACGCCATCCGTCGAGTAGCCGTGGACCAGGAGTTTGGTGCCGCGGGAAAAGAGTTCATTATCGAAGAACGACTCGACGGGCAAGAGGCAAGCGTCCTGGCCATCACCGACGGCCGGACGATTGTCACGCTGCCCCCCTGCCAGGATCACAAGCCAGCGCACGACGGCGACAAAGGTCCGAACACGGGTGGCATGGGCGCCTATTGCCCGGCGCCGGTGTTGAGCGACAAGTTACTGTCGCAGGTCGAATCGCAAATCCTGGTTCCCGTGGTGCACGCCATGAAACGTGCGCGGTGCCCGTTCAAAGGCGTGCTGTATGCCGGGCTGATGATCACGAACCAGGGTCCCAAAGTGCTGGAGTTCAACGCGCGGTTCGGCGACCCCGAATGCCAGCCGCTGCTGATGCGGCTGAAAACAGATCTGTTCGAGATTCTGAATCTGGCCGTCGATGGCCGCTTGTCGGAACTGAAGGCACTGGACTGGGACAAACGCCCATCCGTATGCGTGGTCATGGCCAGCGAAGGTTATCCAGGCAGTTACGAGCGCGGTAAGCCGATTCGTGGATTGAGTGAAGCGGCGCAGCTGCCCGATGTGAAAGTCTTTCACGCGGGCACCGCGCTGGCTGACGGACAGGTGGTCACGAACGGCGGCCGCGTTCTCGGGGTCACCGCGATGGGGAATTCGATCGCGAACGCCAAGCTCCAAGCCTACACCGCCGTCAAGTGCATTCGCTGGGACGGCGCCTGGTGCCGCAAGGATATTTCCGACAAGGCACTCGGCTGAGGCCAAAGAACCTGTCGTTTTTTCCGCCATGCCTGATCCGACGGCACCAGGTTCCGTCATCATATAAGCTCGCAGCGCAACCGAGTGGGTCACTTACATCCGCATACACTTGCTTGCGCTGCGTGCTTGTATGCTTGCGGATTACCGCAAAGTTGGCGCTGTCCAACTCATGTTGACATTACTTCTTGCGGCGCATGTTCCCGGTCATGAATGTGATCCACTTGCCATCTTCACCAAGCATCGACGACGTGACAATGATGTGATCCGCGGACTTGATTTCATAAGCGTCCCGGAATTTCGTCAACTTCCCTTCCGCCATGAGATTGGGACCTTCGGCTTCCAGAACAAGTTTTTTGCCCGACTTGTCGACGTCACCTTCGTATTTCCACATGTGGTTCATCATCGAATCCACCCAGGTGCCGACATATTTCTTCCTGGCGGGATCGTAGCCGATCGTCTGGATCCCCGTGACGATGGTTCCCTGGTAGTCGCCGCGGAGTTCGTTGATGACCCAGAAGCCGCCGAGCATCCGTGACGACATTGTCCCTTTGCAAGTCACCGGCGGCTGGTCCGGACCCATGATCGCTTCTGATTCGGTGACCCATTCCCCCGCGAACTTCTCCAGCCATTGATGTTCTTTTTGCGGCTGCGGGAATTCCGGTTCCTGGGCGACGACGGGCGCGGCCATGCAGACAATACCCACCAACAGGCAACTCAATGCACGTAACATGACAAGTCTCACTTTCACGATAGGTCTTAGGGACAGGAAGAAACGACGACAACCCACGCAACACGCCATTACGGCGTTGGCGTGAGGGATCGAATGTGTCGGAGCTGTCGTATTATGGACCCGCGGCCGAACACGTTCAATACTCGCTGTCCATACGGAACAGCCAAGTACACCTATTCGCGGGACGCTCTATGAAACCTGGTCCATCGAGTCGGATTTGCTGAGACGCTGCAATCCTGACAGACCTGGCAATGACAGTCACGTACCGCTGGCCAGGGACTACCTCCAGGCAAGCGACCATGGCTGCGGCCGCAGGGACGGGCAACGGGTTTTCCCAATTGTTCGAAACCAGGCGGGAACGTCATTCGCGCGAACTGTCACCGCGGTGATCGTTTCGCGCAGAGGCAGGCTCGCGTCGAATGGTGACCTGTACCAATTTCTGATATGCTTCGCGAATTCCAGCCGAGTTCTGGATAACCAACTGGTTTAGCTTTGCCGCGGTGACATTGCCGCGTTTGGTGTCGAAGTTAATCTCACCCGTGGACTGGAAGCCCTCGATGGTCACTACTGGCGACAGGGGATTTCCTTTGCCCTGCGCGGCATCGTTGTCAAGCTCCCCTTTGAGGCGAATCTTCACGTTGTGCCCGCGCGAAGCCAGAGGCGTGTAAGTATAAATGGCCTTGCCTTGCTCCAGCCTTTGGCCGAGGTTCGTTAGTTTGACGTGGTGTTCCCACGGCGACTGGCGCTGGGATGTTTCGGCGTCGTATGGGATCTCGGGAAGCAGGGTTTGCATCAAGTCGCCCGCCGTATGAGAAACGGCTTCCGGTTTGACGAACCAGTCTCCGGACTCCGCTGCAATCCAGTCCACAGCCGTTTTGTCGTACTCCAGATGACCTCTTTGCGAGAGCCAAAACTTGAGCGGCCGATCAAGGTGCTCTTTACACTTCTTATGAATGTCAAAAAGGCCATTACCAAAGTTGGCAAAAAAATTGTCGCGTTTATCGGCAGGGGGCTTTTCCGAGTCGTATTGCTGCCAGATGATGTTGTTGCCAACGTTCATCTTGAAAACGACGCGTGTCAGCGTCTGCGTCAATTCACTCCTGGTATCGTAGAAGCCATCCTCCCTACGGATCTCCTGTGTATCGGTGACTTCCCACTTAAACACGAACAATAGTTCGTGCGTGTCGTTCCAGACATTCTGCCCCAACGACTGAAGGACCCGAGTCCTCAACTCGCTAGCCTTCTTGATTTGCTGCCGCAACTCGACATGAAAGACATCCCCAGACTCCAACCTCCAGCGCAACGGCGGTCTTTCGGCCGCCGCAGTTGAGGCAAAGGCGAGCAGGCAGAGAACGAGAGTCCAGGTCCAGCGGGAGATGGAGTGGCGCACGAGCTTTCTCCTTTGTTTTTCAGTTTGCCCGACCGAACGATGCCTGTCCACTATTCATGAACGACAGGCACGGTGAGCATCCGTGTGCTTCGAGCCACAGCGTCACCTGGGAAGATCCCACAGCTATCCGGCTAACGCCTTCCTTGAAGCGACGCCAATCGTTCATACTCGTCGCGTGCGTCAATCACAGAATTGACATCGCATCCATGCCTGACGCTCCCTTAGTATGTCAGCATTCAACTCGGTCGACAAGTTGATTCTCGACGACTTAGGCAAGGAAAAGCACTGACAGGTCAGCGAAAGGCGTTCTGTTTTCCTACATGTAAGTCTTACAGGAGCGCATCGAGTTGTTGCATAGCGCTGAGTGCCATCAGGGCGTCTCTCGTGACGCTCCTTTGAACGTCAATCTTCAAATGCTTCAAGTGCTTGAGATTTGCCAGGCTCTCGAAGCCTTCGTTGCCAATGTCGACTTCTGGATGATGCGGTAGTTTCCACGGGTTTCGGAGCCGTTCGGCCGGCCGCCGCGAGCACGAACTCGGTCGCCGCAGCGCCATTGGTAGAAACGTTTCGCCGTTGACCACCCTCACTTAGATAGGCGTTTATGTCCTTCCTTCCCCTACTGAGAACTCAACTGAATTAGCTGGACAGCGCCGGGCCTGATTGCAGTCGTACGGTTGCTGGAATCCGAAACACCTGTTGGGCGTTGGCAGGACAACGTGATCACGGCAGGTCCTTGATGGTCCACGAGTAGTGGCTCACCGTGGCCTTGCCTTCCATGTACGTGGCGGTGTCGATCGTATCGATGCAGCGCAGCAGATCAAGCACAAAGTGGACCTGGTGTTTAATCCCTTTCAAGACGACAGCGCCGTCTTCGTCCGAGACGTTGCCCATCCAGTACAGGTCCAGGGCGTAGTCGATCCACGGATCGGCGATATCCACCAGGCCGGCGAAGTTCACATGCGCGGCGGCGGCCAAGGGTCGATCGCTATCGGCCAGCGGTCCGTCCAACTTGGGCGTGGTGGCGGTAAGCAGGTTCTTCGTGAATCGCGGCAGCAGGGACAGCACCGCCGTGTCGTCGGAAAGTCCGGCGTTCGGCGCGATTCGTTTGTCGATACCCGCTTCCTTTGGCAGCGTGTAAAAGTAGACCGTGCCGCTGTCGAGTTCCTTGCTTTGCGGCGCGGGTAATTTTACCTGCGGAATTTCCGTCGGCATGACCGCGTGCAGGACATCCAGGATCTCCTGAATCGTCTCGAAATACGTCGCGACCCCTTTCTTTAACTTCGCGGCGTCGCTGACGCCGTAAACCATAGCCATTTCGGGAAGCGGCAAATCCCGCTCGGAAGCAGGCAGGGCGGGATGCCACTGCTTCTCCTTCAATTTGGTGTTGATCACCACCGCCCCCTGCCCGTCCGCCAGGGCCGGCAGCAGGAGTTTCTGATTCGTCACGTCGAGTCGCTTGACCAGCGGCGTCAGTCTTTCCTTGAGTTCGCTGTAGATGGCCTGCTCGTCGGCGCTCAGCATCGGTACTCCAATCCGCTCCCAGTATTCGAAGCCCTTACCGATCCACTTGCGAGAGGTTTCATAATCGGCCGGATCCGATTTGCCTCGAGCGGCCACGAAGGCGACAGGTTTTCCGCCGATGTGCTGGAGAATCCCCAAGGGCTGAGTCCCATCGAGGCGGAAGCCGCTGCCCCAGTTGTATCGATAGCCTTCGTAGCCCGTATCGGTCAGGAACGCGAACGAAGCGATCGCCGCCGGCTTCGGCGTGTACTTCTTCAGATCCTCGCCCAGTTCTTCGAGGTCCTTGCTGACTTTCTTTCTCAACGAGGGTTCCAGCTCGGCAAACGCCAGGAACATTTCTGCCATTTGCTGGTACTGTTCGATCGCGTTATCCAGCGAGGCGGTACTTTGGGCCAACGCTTCGCTGACGTAGCTAATGGAGGTCAGCCGCTTATCGGCGTGTTTTTCCAAAGCGGCCAGTTCCTTGCGACCGGCGAGCGGTTTGCCTTTGCCGAGGGCTTCCAGGTGCCTGTGGTCGTTGCCCACGGAAATCACAAAGTAGGAGCCCAGGCGGCCGATATTGATAGACATCGTCTGCTTCTTGATGACTTCCGACATCCGTTTCAGGTCCTCCCGTTCCGCTTCGTCGGTGTCTGCGAGCACTTCGTCCCAGGGAATCAGCGTGCCGTCCAGATCCAACGACAGGAATTCGCCCCCGGCGATCTTCGCGCGCTTCAAACGCTCGGCGATCGCAGGTTCGCCGGCCAACGCCTCCCTCAATAACGTTTCCAGACGATCCAACGCCGGACCACTGCGTTTCGGTTGTGAAAGTTCAAATCCCACAACGAAGTCGGGAACCTGAAGTTTTTCCTGATGCTTGAGAAACAGGTCGGCTATCGCCTTGCTGGATCCTTGCTGCGCATCGAAGTTGCCTTGCTGCAGCGCTTCCAATTGTTCTCGCTGCACCTTCTGCATTTCCACGTTGATCTCATTCAACAAGCTCATCGACGTGGCCCAGCCGTCGTCGCCGTAGAAAAAGATTTCGGAGCGGTACGCGTCCTGAGCCAGCTTGATGAGCGGCTTGTTCTGCTCGTCCGCCAGGAAGTCTCGAAGCGGAGCCAGATCGCTGTCATTCTGGAACTCGGTCTTCAACTGGGCGACTCCCATGATGGCCATGGGCAGTTCGGCGATCTTTTTGAAGGCCTTGCTGTTAACGAAGATCTCGTACTGCTCGTGGTTTCGCAGCAGCGAGACGTAGAACGAGGCATCTTCAGGGACCATCTGCAGCGACGCGGGACGGTTGTCGGCCGCGTGGCTGCCGGTGGCGATGAGCAGTGTCAGCAGGAGCGGTGTGGTTCGGCGAAAGAGCATGTTCGTGAGCCTTCTATGAAGACGGATTGGTTTTGGGGTGGCCCCGCGAGTTCCGGTGAAACCACCATTTGTAAGGTGTGCACGGTCTCCTTGCAAATGGGTATTTCAATGAAACACGGGTACTTCGATGAAAGTGAAGACTTCTTGGGATTCGAGCCGATACAGAAAAGGGCTCGTTATACGTGCCTTTGTCTTGGCGTGCGCCGAGCGGGACGGGTTTACACGGAACAGGGGAGCGAAAAACCAATCGCAACCGCCTGGTAGAACCATAGTCCTCAAATGCTCCAAAACCAAGGAAACAGAGACACAGTTGGCAGAGCGGTTCTAACTGGACAGCGTCGCCCTTGCGGGGGCCCGCAAGAATACAAGCACGCAGCGCAAGCAAGTGTATCCGGACGTAAATGACCCACTCGTTAGCGCTTCGAGCTTAGAGGACGGACCCGGGCGCTGTCGGATTAGGCATGCCAGTTTGAGCCGTCCATCGAGACATCATCGCAAACGGAGCCCCCAACGGCCCCAAAATAAGCGGCACAGGTCGAAGCCGATGTCGCTCTCCCCTAGAACAAGGGGATAGCTGAAAGGACGAACAGGATGCGAGTTCAGATTTTGGCCCTGTTGCTGTGCTGCTGGGCGGCCGCGACCGCCTACTCGCAGCAAGATACGAATAGCGGGTCCGATAGCGGGTCCGACAAAGTCTATGTCCAGCAAAACCGCTTCCAGATCCCGTACCAGTTGGATTCGGCCGATAGCCAGGCGGTCGCCGTGCGCCTGTATGTTTCCACCGACCTCGGCAGACGCTGGCAGCTGTACACGCAGCAGGCCACGACGCAACCCTATTTTCAAGTTCAGGTGGGCCAGGATGGTGAATTCTGGTTCAGTCCCTTGACCGTGGATGCGAACAACCAGGTCCATCCGCCGGGTCCGATCCAACCGCAGCTGAAGCTGGTCGTCGACACGACGAAGCCGGCGCTGGAATTGAACGCCGCGCTGGACGCCAGCGGCGTGTTGACCGGCAGCTACGAGGCGAAGGATCCGGCGCTGGATGTCGCGGCCGTGAAGGTGGAATTCCAGTCGGGCCCAGGCCAGCCGTGGCAGCCCGTGGCCATTTCAACACCTCCCAACGGCTCGCCGCACGATTCGATCACCGGGCAGTTGAACTTTCGACCGCTCACGAACGCGCGGGCTGCCAATCTGCGACTCACGGCGCGCGACCGCGCGGCACCCCCAAACCCACTGGCACGGCGAGCAGCCGCGCCGGGGTAACTAAACGCGCATCTGGTACGGGCACAACCGCCTTATTCGGTTCAATGGGGCAGAAGGGAAAGTTGGCAACTGCCGCATTTTGAGCTTTGGTCAGGGCGTTAAACGTTGTGCTTTTACCCACGTTAGGCAAGCCAATA
>CALBSZ010000586.1 GCA_937967665.1 uncultured Planctomycetaceae bacterium | reverse complement strand
GTTGTCGAGAAAGCTATCGAAATGCCCATTCAGGATTCTCAACAGATCACGCTAATCGGAGTGGCGTTCACCGGCGTTCGCGTCGATCGCTTGACGGAAGAGAGTGACACCCTGCGGGACGGCATGTCCGGTTACTTGTTACCCTTCGTGATTGTTTCGGTTCACCTGCTGGTCGTCCTGATCGGGGCCGCGTACATGGCTCGCACCAAACGACGCAAGACGGAGACGAACGTCGCCTGACGGATTCAAGATGTTTAGCTTATTGGGAATCATTACCGTTTCGCACTACATGGCCGTGGGTGCCATCCTGTTTGTCACCGGCGCCGTGTGCATGGCTACCAAACGCAACGTTTTGGGCGTGTTGATGGGCGTGGAGTTGGTCTTGAACGGGGCCAACATCAATTTCATTGCCTTTGGAAGCAAGTACCTGCGTCCGGAATCACTGGGATTGGACGGGCAGTTAATGGCGCTGTTTGTGATTGTGCTGGCAGCCGCGGAAGCGGCCGTCGCGCTGGCGATCGCCTTGAATTACTACAACAACCACGCCTCGATTGACATTGATCAAGCGGACGAATTGAAAGGCTGATGGAACTACTACCTGTCCTGTTAGGCACGGCGGTCTTGCTGCCGTTGATATCGTTTTTTCTCATCCTCTGCTTCGGCAACTGGATGGGCAAAGCCGGTATTGGCGGCGCGTATGTTGCCACGAGCGCGATCGTGGGGGCGGGCGTCCTGTCGTTCGTTTGCCTGATCTTTCTGTGGCTGCCCTCGCACCCGCCATCCACGGGCCACGGCGGACACGATGAAACCGAACATCATGACTCGCATCCTGCCGAACCGCACGCGGAACCGGGCCACGCCCACCACAGCGCGCCTGCCGGGGGCGTGCCCGCCAGCCTGGCCTCGTTCGCCGAAGATCATGGTGAAGATCATGGCCACGACCACGGTCACGCAGCCAAGATCGCCTACACGGGCGACTATTACGTGCTCGGCAAGTTCGGCGACTTGCGGGTCACGATCAGCTATTACATCGATTCACTGACCATCTGCATGTTCTGCATGGTCACGCTGATCGCATCGTGCATTCACTTTTACGCCATCGGCTACATGCATGACGAGTTGCATGACATAACGGATCACGAAGTGACCCTGTCCGACGGTTCCCACCTGACCCGTCCCGGCCGCTTTCCGCGTTTCTTTCAGTACCTCTCGCTGTTCTGTTTCAGCATGCTGGGACTGGTACTGGCGGGTAATATCGCGATGGTCTTCGTTTTCTGGGAGCTTGTCGGCGTCTGCTCGTACTTCTTGATCGGGTTCTACGTGGAACGTAAGAGCGCATCGAACGCGGCCAACAAGGCGTTCATCGCCAACCGCGTGGGCGACTTTGGCATGATCATTGGACTCATGGCCCTGTGGGCTGGCTGCGGAACATTCGCGTTCGGCGATATCGACGGCCAGCCGGGAATCTTCAGCCAGGTGCGCCCCGACGAACACCATCATCCGCTTGGCCAGGCGCACGCCGGCGAACTCATCGCCCCGGACGGCATGGTGAAGCTGGCGGCCCGCGAAAAGGTCGCGGAAATCGTTCGCGAAAATCCGGGACTCACAACCACCGCGCTGGACAACGCCGTGCAGAGCGAACTGGCGGGCTGGCGCGCTGGCGAAAACAACGACGGCAAAGGATTCGGCTACGGTCTCCTGCTGATCGGCGGCCTCGGTATTTTCTGTGGCTGCGTCGGCAAGAGCGCTCAATTTCCTCTCCATGTCTGTCTTCCCGACGCCATGCAAGGACCGACCCCCCTTTCCTCCCTGGTTCACTCGGCGACCATGGGCTCGGCCGGCGTTTACCTGGTCGCGCGCTTCTTCCCGGTGTTTGCTCCGGAGGTACTGCTGGTGATCGCCATCGTCGGTTGCATCACGCTGTTCATCGGAGCCACGATCGCCATTACCGCCACCGATATCAAACGCGTGCTCGCCTACTCCACGATCAGTCAGCTGGGATACATGATGCTGGCGCTGGGCGTCGGCGGCTGGCTGGCAGGTTTGCTGCACTTGATTACACACGCGTTCTTCAAGAGCTTGTTGTTCATGTGCTCGGGATCGGTCATCCACGCGGTCCATTCGAATGAGATGACCGAAATGGGCGGCCTGCGCAAGAAGATGCCGGTCACGGCGTACACGATGTTGATCGGTTGCCTGGCGATTGCCGGCATCAGCATTCCGTTTGTGGTCGGGTTCAGCGGCTACAGCTCCAAAGACGCCATCCTGGAACAGGCCTATGCCTACATGGGCATGAACACGTCGTTCTGGGGAGCCTTGTTCTTCTGCGCGGCCGCGGGCGGCGCTGCCATTACCGCGTTCTACATGTTCCGGATGTGGTACATGACGTTCGCGGGCAAGCCGAAGAACCAGGAGCGTTACGATCACGCGCACGAGTCGCCCAAGGTGATGTACCTGCCGTTGATCCTGCTGTCCGTGTTTGCGACAACGGTAGCGTGGACCAAGCTCTGGCCCGAAGCACTGGTGGGTGTTTGCGTCGCGGGACTCATCTCCGCCTACGTACTGTTCCGGCCCAAAACTGCTGAGGCCGATCACGGGCACGACGATCACCACGATCACGGCCACGACCACGATCGTCCCAGCCGGCTGCCTTACGTTCCGATCGGGCTCACCGCGCTGGTGCTGGTGGTGTCGTTGTTCCTGGCGGACTGGAGTCAGGGAACCGGTTTTCGTTACACGCTCAAGGGCTTGTTGGAGCAATCGCGTCCGGACGGCATCGCCGCCCACGTGCGTACGACCATCGCCGGCCGGCAAATGACCTGGCCGGATGAACACTGGGCGCACCTGCCGGCACAGTTGTTCAAGATCGTGGTACCCGTGACGTTGCTGGCCACTGCCACGGCCCTGCTAGGGATTGCTCTGGCAACGGTGATGTATTGCTGGGGTAAGTTGAATCCCGACGAAGCGCGCAAGCAGTTTCGTCCCATTTACAGTTTCCTGGTGAACAAGTGGTGGTTCGACGAACTTTATGAAATCGTCTTCATTAAACCGACCCACGTTGTGTCCGGCTGGTTGTCGGCTGTGTACCGCGGTTGCATCGACTGGCTGATTGACAACGTCGCGCGTTTGACGCGGCGTTTCGCCGATGCATGGGACTGGCTGGCGGACCGCACGATCGTGGATGGCCTGGTCAACCTGCTGGCCCGCTGCATGTTTGCCACGGGCCTTTCGTTGCGTCGAGTTCAAACGGGTAGTATCCGTCAGTATGTGATGTTCATCGTAATCGCGTCGATTGCGATTTTTGTTTTGATTAGTTTCTTTTGGAATCCCACGCTGGCCGGCTAACGGCGGCGTGAAGGTAACGGCATGTCCAACATAACGTTGTTAAGTATTATCGTTTTCCTCCCGGCTCTCAGCACTTTGTTGTTGGCGTTCATTCCCAAGGACAAGGTCGAGGTGATACGGTTCTTTACACTCATCGTCACGCTGGTCGTGCTGGCGATCACGGTAGGGGCATTCATCGCCGGTGGCGGATTCCAGTACCAGGGAGAAGAAGCGAAGTACATGCAGTATGCGTTTAACGAAGGCTGGATCCCGTCGTTCAACATCGAATACTTAATGGGCATGGACGGCATCAGCTTCCCCTTGATCATGCTGACGGCCTTCGTTTCCGTGCTGGCCATGGGAGCCAGTTGGTCGATCACCAAACACGTGAAGGGCTACTGCATCCTGTTCCTGCTGTTATTGACCGGGATGCTAGGCGTCTTCCTGGCGCTCGACTTCTTTCTGTTCTATGTGTTCTGGGAAGTGATGCTGCTGCCGATGTACTTCCTGATCGGCGTCTGGGGCGGGCCGCGGCGCGAGTACGCGGCGATTAAGTTCTTTCTGTATACATTGCTCGGCAGCGTGTTGATGTTGATCGCCATTCTGATGATCTATTTCAACAGCGACCTGGTCGGCCTGTATCAGATTTCCGACGCCGGCGGCGGCAATGCGGTGAAGTGGCAGACGTTGAACGTCAGCGAAACGGTCACCAACAGTATCACGGCGGAATTGGAATCGCGAAAAGAATCAGGCTATGAGCCGCAGCCGATCCACAGCTTCAACCTGCTGGCCCTGGCGGCGCTCGGCCAGCACGCCGAAGCAGTCCATGACGCGCAGCCGGTCGGGCCCGAGTCGGATCCGGAGAAATACGCGTGCTATTTGTCGTCGAATTTGCAGTGGTGGGCGTTCTTGTTGCTGTTCATCGGCTTTGCCGTCAAGGTGCCGTCGGTTCCGGTGCATACCTGGTTGCCCGACGCGCACGTCGAGGCGCCGACGCCGATATCGATGATCCTGGCCGGCATCCTGCTGAAGATGGGCGGCTATGGCATTATTCGTATCTGTTATCCCATTTGCCCGCACGGCGGCTACGAACTGATGTGGTTCGTCTGTGCGATTGGCGTGGTGAGCATGGTCTACGGTGCGTTCGCCGCCTTGGCTCAAAAGGACTTCAAACGCATGGTGGCTTACAGTTCGGTGAGTCACATGGGGTACGTCGTCTTGGGGCTGGGCGTCTGGTCCGCAACGGCCGGCACGCTCTACAATCCCGACTACTGGAACATGGGCGTCAAAGGCGCGATGTTCCAGATGATTGGCCACGGCGTCAGCTCGGCGGGTATGTTCTTTATGGTCGGCGTTGTCTACGACCGCGTACATCATCGTGACCTGGACAAATTCGGCGGATTGTTTGGCAAGATGCTGGTGTATACCGCTTTATCGATTGGAGTCTTCTTCGCCGGCTTGGGACTCCCCGGGCTCTGCGGTTTCATCGGAGAAGTCTTTGTGGTGCTGTCCGTCTGGCGGTTCAGTCCGCTGCTGGCGGTGATTTCGGCGGGCGTCGTGATCCTCACTGCCGGCTATATTTTGTGGGCCGTGCAGCGAGTGTACCTCGGCGCCGAATACAAAGGTCCGCACGAAGAAGCCCTGGTGCCGTCGACGTTCCGCGAACGTTTAATCGCGGGCGTGCTGCTGGTGTTTGCAATCCTCTTCGGTGTCGTGCCCCATCAAACGGTCCTCAAGTACATGGACGCCACGATTGATCGCCAGGTCGACGAACTGGCCAGCTGGACACAACATCAGGATATTTTGGCGGCGGAGGCCGAGGCCAAGAAGCAGCGTGAAGAGGCCACCGAGCCGACCAGTATCGTCGCGCCGCTGGAGACGTCAACGAGTGTCAATGCTCCGACCGCGAACCTGCTCGTGCGGACAGGATCGACAGAATAGAGTTCGAACGTGGAAAAAGACCTACATCAAATCGTTGATCACCTTATCCGCGACACGAAGGGTGACGCGGGTGCCTTATGGGACTGGGCCGCGAATTCCAGCCTGGCGCTGTTTGCGCCCGAGTTGATTCTCTGCGTCGCCATTGTCCTGTTGCTGCTGCTACGGCTATTTCGCGCGGGGCAACTGGTTCCTCCCAGCATGGTCGCGTTTCTCGGAGCCCTGGCGTCGCTGTACTTCGCGTCCCCGTGGACGGCGTTGCGCGGCGAGTTTTCTCAGGGATACGAACTGTTCACCGGCATGCTGGTCTACGATTCGCTGACCATCTACATGCGCGGGATCCTGCTGCTGTTCGCCGTCATGTTCATTGTCTTCACCCGCCTGTCGGGCATTCCCGACAAAGAGGACGGCGCGGACATTTATTCTTTGGTGCTCGGCGCGACATTGGGCATGTGCCTGATGGCGTCTGCCAACCACCTGTTAATGGTTTTCATGGCCCTGGAAATGGCCAGCGTGCCGTCATACGTCCTGGCGGGCTTGATGAAGGGCCGGCGCGTGGGCAGCGAAGCGGCCTTGAAGTACTCCGTCTACGGCGCCGGAGCCGCCGGCGTCATGCTCTACGGGATCAGCCTGGTTGCGGGCGTGCTCAATACAGTCCATTTGCCGACGATGGCGACTGTGCTCGGTTCGCGCATTGCGGCCGGGCTGCCGGGCGAAGAGCAAATGGTGCTGGCGCTAGGTGGCCTGATGATTGGCGTCGGCCTGGCGTTCAAGCTGTCGGCCGTGCCGTTCCACTTCTGGTGTCCGGACGTGTTCGAAGGCGCCACAGCGGAAGTGAATGCGTTCCTGAGTGTCGCTTCGAAAGCGGCGGCCCTGGCGCTGTTGCTGCGAGTTGTGCTGGGATTCGGTACCCTGGCTCCGGATCGGTTGTCGCCCGGCGTCGCGCTGCCCGCGGCACCGGCGCAGGTGGACACCGCCTGGGAAGCGGACGAATTGCATCGGTTCGTGTCCGTGATGCATCATCCGGGACATGACGAACTAACGCCGGAGCTTGCACCGGCCGCCTCGGACCTGGGGCCCGTGCGCTCGTTTGCCGGAAAGTTGATTGCGTTCATTGCCGTCATCACTTGCACGTTCGGCAATCTCGCCGCGTATGGGCAAACGAATATCAAAAGGCTGCTGGCCTATTCGACGATCGCCCACGCCGGTTACATGATGATGGCCGTGCCGGCTGTCCTGGCCATGGCCGAATCGAATCCGAGCGGCGCCGAACACGCCGTTGCCGGACTCGCCCTGTACATCTTCGTTTACGTGTTCATGAACCTGGGGGCGTTCGTCATCGTGGCGTTTCTGCGGAATGCCATTCGTAGTGAACAAATTGCCGACTACGCCGGCTTGATTCGACGCTCGCCCGGAATCGTCATCTGCTTGTCGCTGATCCTGTTCAGCCTGGTGGGACTGCCGCCGCTGGCTGGGTTCCTCGGCAAGTTCGCGATCTTCGCATCATTGCTCGAAGGCTGGCAGACAACCGGTCAAGGCTACTTGATGGCGCTGCTGGTAGTCGGTGGATTGAACACGGCAATCAGTCTGTTTTACTACTTGCGGGTCGTCAAAGTCATGGCCATGGATCCGGAACCGGAAGAGCGGACGCCGTTCGAGTTCCCGGATGTGTCGCTGCAAGGGGCGTACGTGTGGTTGCTGACCTTGCCGACCATCCTGCTGATGCTGAATTGGAACGGCATCAACGAACTGTGCCGGCAGGCCGCAACCCAGTTATTGAGGGGCTAGTGACGTTGGATACCGTTGCCGTTTTGAATCGAGTCCTTTCGGTCGTTCGTAATTCCCTGCCGATGTATTTAGGCGACGCCGCGCAGGGGCTGTTGCGTTCCAGCGACGTCCGCTACGTCGAAACCATGCAGCAGGCCGTGGCCGACTTGCAGGGGCTCGCGGAACGTATCGCTGCTCAGATCATGGAGAATGGCGGCGTGGTGGCGCCCGGCGAGTTTCCGCTGGAATACACGGCACTGCACGACCTGTCTCCCGACTACCTGATCCGCCGCACGATCGAATACTACCAGCGCGACATTCGCACCGTGCAGGCCTGTGCCGAGTCGCTGACGCATGCTCCCTATGCCAGATCGCTGGCGGAGGAAACGTTGGGCGCGCTGAAGGGGCACTTGGAAAACTTCGAAGAACTGCTCGCCGCGCCAACTGCCTAGTCCTACAGCGCAGGCCCCATTCAGCGCAGGGTCGCGAGAAAAGGGGACTGGCTCGGTGATACAAACGGGTACCAGCTTGCAAATCCGTGCGCGTCCGCCGTGCCTGTCCCCTTTTCCCGCACACAAGTCACGGGTGATACTGGTCCGCGAAAGGGGGACAGGCACCATCGCTCCACCGGGTTTTCCGGGACGAACCAAACACAACGATGGAGCCAGTCCCCTTTTCGCTACCGTCAACCCTGCGCTGTAGCACTAGGTTCTGTTTTAAAACCGGAGAAGGGTGGCTTCTATGAAAACTCGTTGCGA
>CALBSZ010000585.1 GCA_937967665.1 uncultured Planctomycetaceae bacterium | reverse complement strand
CACGGCTTTCTGAAATCCGTGCTTGTAGCAGAAGCGTGCGGGTTTCGCCGATCATATTCCCAAAATTCGTTTGAATCGACAATGCTTCGTCGAGGCAATCCATGGCGATCGACGGTTCGGTCGCCAGCTTCGCCCGTTGAATCAAGGCAAAGTCGGCGAGGTCTCCGAGTCGGCCAGAATCCGATAATGCGCGATACGCCTCGTCAGCTTTTTGCATTGCACTGCTCGTTTCTCCAAGGCGACGGTAGGTTTCCGAAAGAGCCGCGAGGCCACGTCCGGTAAAGCGATGCCCGGAATCGACCTGCTCGGGTGTTTCCAAGATGCTTTTCAGTAGCTCCCGCGATTCTTCCAGACGGTTCCGATAAAGAAGCCACGCCGCGCGATGTTCGCGCCGGGCGGGGGATCGATGCTGCGGAGAAGGTGTCAACTGCTCCTCAAGTTGAATCCATTCTTCCATTTCATCACACGGCTGCAGACCTCCGCCAAACCGGTAGACCAATAGGTAATCCGTAATGAGTGATTGTGACGGCTGCCGCTGGCGACGAGAAATCGCATCCAGTTTCTCCACACCGTCCAGGAATCCGCGCCGGGCCTGAATCCACGCATACAGTCGGCGGCCCAGGTCGCCGATGTCTTCGTTGTCATCTGCCACGAGAGGCCGAATGATCTGGTAACCTTGTTCCAAGTCACCACAATCATAACACCGCTCCGCTCTTTCGTAGGCGGTTACTTCCGAGCGGTCCGAACGCATTTCCCTTCGCAGTCGGTGTGCACTGTATTCGTCGAACTCAGATTTCGGAATGTCGTGCCATATCTCGGTGGTGGCATTTACGTCAGAGAGCTCCAGTTTACGATCTTTTGCCAAATGAACGACGTAAGACCAATTTCCCGCATATTCATGGCGGTCTGCCTGCACACGACGGATCAGCTCGCCGCGCAGGTGGGCCCGGCCCGCGGCAGGAGGTTCCGTCGTTGCACTGGAGATGTTTTCAACTTGCTCAACGTGATGATCCAGCACCCCATCGTGATCGAGTTGATTGAAGATTCCGCAGTCGCTCAATTCACCAAATCGCGCATCCATTTCGAAAAGCTCTTGCTGAAGCTGAAGGAACCATTCGAGATCTGCGCAGTCGAACGCGGGCAGGCCACGACCCGTGGACAGAAATGCTGCCTGGGCCAGCGTTGCTTTTGACAACGGTAGATCGTCAGGCGTCAGGCGAACACGCTTCCGAGAGGAGTTGTTGTCGTTGACGACGCGCACCAGTCGGTTGACAACCTGGTTCCACTGCCCAATGGATTCAGAGGTGAATCCCCATTTCTCAATCCACCGAGTGTAGATCGGAAACTTGATGGCCCAGTCTAGTTCTCGGCTAACCGCATGTGGGCCCTGTTCGAGGCGATCGAGGACTTCGCGGCACATGGCACACGCAGTCGCCCCCCAGGATGGCATGGCCGCGTGATCGAGACGCGATTCAATCTCCGTGAGATAGTGTCTCTGTATGTCGAGCGCGGTCCAGTTTTTGTTATCCACGTCAAGGGCGGTTTCCGTGAGCGAGACGTCGGTCGCAAACCGCTTCATGGCAGCGAGTGGGTCCTTGAGTCTTACAGCATTTCCTGGCTCGCTGCCTGATTCGATCAATGCTACGCAGAGCACCGTCATCGCAATCGAGAGGCCTGTGCTCGTTTCCGAGCACAGGCTTTCGCCGGTCAATACGTGCAATCGATGCCAACCACGACAATGCGATTCGTTTTTGGTATGGAATATTCCCCGGCCGGAAGTGGACTCCGGTGAAATCGCAGCTTCGAGATGTGCAACACGCGGCGAGATCATGAATTCGATCCCGGCCGAACGATTATTGAAACCGCCGGCCCCGGTGTAGATTACCTGCGAAACAAGATGGGGTATCAGTTGGTCGGGAAGCTTGTCGGGCGAAACTTGATGGCCTACCGAAAGGTGCCGCGCCCAAGTTGTCGGGTTGGGGCCATAGCAGACATTAGACCGTGTAATTTGACCGTGGCCGATACTCGATTGCTGTTCGAGAGTTGATCGGATTTGCTCGAGGATTAGTTCGCCTGCTTTGACATAGCGACAAGTATCCCAATAGCTTGTGGTTTCCGGCGTCGCAAATTCTGCTTTTCCGCTATCGGGATAGAATCTACTGCCGTTTTGTAAAAACAGTCCGCCCGACGCCACGTCGGCAATATGTGGAATGCTTTGGCGCGCGGCGTCGAAAACACGCTCGAGTGCCGTTTGCTCGCCGAGGCGAGTACCGTGACGGTCAAAAAAATACAGAGGGTACTCAGTTTCGACTCCGAAGTGGCGCCGGTCTGCCATACTCACTGTCCTCCGGTCTGCTGACTTTCACGGTTGTACTGTGTGGAATCGCCGCTCAATGCGCGCTCAATCGCCGCCTCGGCCGAGCGAATGGCGTCCTCACCCATCGCGCGTGATGATTCCAGATTGTCGTCCGACGATTCTTCGGCAGACGGTTCTCCTGGCAAGCGATTGCGTCGGTGATCATGTTCACGAAACCTCATCATTCGATTCTCCTTCAAGTCAGTGGACTAAATCCGATAACACCAAGTTGACGAGTCCTCTCCGCTTGTCGCATGACGTGCGACACTGTTTCGGTACTGCGGTCCCGTGCATAGAGGAAGCTGGGCGAGAATGTCTTCTAGACCTGCACCGCATTGAAACAGGTGACCCGTTTCATCACGCCCCATGGTCAAAGGGTTCGATAGATCGACAGTCTGCCGTGTCTCGCCTCTCCCATCGGAGCCGGTGACGAATGTAATGCGATCCCAATCGACCGACTCGATCTGATCCGGGTCTGCCAGCCGCAGCAACATGGCACGTGTCCAGGCGCGTGTGTCTTCCGGTGGCTGGGCGGCGAAACGCTCGATCATGGCGTCAGAGACGATTCGCGGAACGTTTGGGCTGCTCAGGCAGGTCCAATAGAGTCCCTCGACGGGATCGATATTCGCGTAGCAGTGGTCCAGGTGTTTCATCTCCGGTGATTTCCACGTCAACGCCGGCCGTACCGCCATCGCCCGCTGCAGAAGGTCTCGTTTCGTGATCCAGTCAATCGATCCCAGCAGTGCGTCGAACTCTCGCCTTTTCAGGCTCTCGAGCGTTCGCCGCCAAAGGCGAAGGACTTCGTCTGCTTCCGGAACAAGGCCTTCAAAACCTGCCTGGTCGTGAAACGATTCCGCCTCTTCAAGGAACTCCATTTGTAGCTCGAGAGCAGTCAGACTACGTCCTGACATCGTCAACGCTCGGGTGGCGAGTGACGGATCGTGACTCCAGCGGACGACATCGATAACCGGGTTTTCCAGAAGCAACTTCTGGTTGATCCGGTCTGCAGCGATCATTACAAGAATGAGTTGCAGTACACCGACTTTCAGGAAACAGGCCGCCTGACAAAGATTCGCGTCGTAACAAATGACGTGAAGGCGAGCCAGCATGGCGGCAGGATTATTGGTATCGCCAAACCTCCACACACCACATAGGGGCTCGTCACGGCTGTTTACCAAGGGTCGACAATGAGTTGTCTGAATACCGCAAACTGTCTCGTGGAAATCGGGCCGCTGCGCGATCTGGTAGTCTACATCCGGTGTATTGTTCTCGGAACCGACCTTGCCTTGTCCCGTGAAGATAATGCTCGACGCCTGGTACGAAGCCAAGTAGGACAAGTAATGAATCCGATAATGAAAAATGTTATTGAACGTCTTTCGAGAGATCAGGACGTTGATATGAGATCCGTAAGAATGGCCCTGACCGTCGCTGTTGTTGGCGAGAACTTGCAACCGCAAACCGTCACGAAGCCGTTGATTCACCTTTCGCATGGCATCAACCGCGATACGAATCGACCCGTGCCATGCCGCAACAAACTCGCGGGCGCTGCGGACCTCGGGAAGCGGCATTTCGATGTGGTCGAGATCGACGTACGCGGAACCTCCGGTCGAACGCAGGAACTTACGACCCCAGTCTTGGACGTCGTATCCGATTGCTGATGGTGATGATGTGCAAGACGATTTTGCTTGACTACCGGTCCGTCCGTCATCCGATGTTGCTGGCGAAACATCGGCCTGGGGACGAAATTGAAACGCCTTGACGCCATCGAGTGCGTCCAGCATCAAACGTGAAGCAAGATGGCCCGTTCCTTGCGGTTCGGTTATTCCCAGGACAAAGTTGCCGAATTCCGTGTCTGCACCAAGCAACGGCGGGACGAGGTGTCCCGCGCGGGTTTTTGATGTAACAAGTGGAGCTGCATGGTTGGATGACATTTCCGTACTCCGTTCATCAAGGACTCAAATAACGGTGGATCCGACTGACTTTGCGGACGATCGGCTTGACACTGACGACGTCGAGATCTTGAGGGAGGTCGGTCAGGAACGACTTCACGTTATGAACCGTGATCGTAGTCGACAGCCGCTCGATCACATCGCAGATCGCCTCTTCCATGTCGCTCATACAAACTCCCGGTTCACCACCGGAAACGTCGCGAAGCATTGCCCGTTGACGGGCGGCGCGACAGGCCTGCTCAATCAATCGACCGCTCATTACTTCACTCACGGCGACGACGCGTTCTGTACCGTCGCGAAACATGATCTTGCAGATCTTGTTATCCCCATTCGGATCGTAAATCTGCGAGACTGCGCGATCAACAATCTCGCGTCGAGTGGCGGACGCGGCGTCGCCATTCGGGCTGAACGGGACAGTAGCAGCGAGGTGAATACTGAAGATATCGCGGGCCTGCGACAACTTCGGTCGGCCCACCCGTATTTCGACTTCTGCAAGTCGATCATAAGCCTCGGGTGCCAACAGGTCCTTTCGATTGGTGGCCGAAACAATCGCGACGTTGCCACGAGTGGTAAAACCATCCAGCTCGGCCAGAAAACTCGACAAGAACTTATCGCTATGATGACCTCCCAAAGAGCCGCGAATGCGCGCGACACTCTCTACTTCATCAAGAAAGAGGACGACAAAGCCATCATCGCTAGCGGCAGACCGCAGCGTCTTGAAGCAGTTGCGAATGCGCTGTTGAGTTTCTCCGACGAAAGGAGATTCCCAGGCCGATGGAGGAATGACAAAGAAGCGGCACTTCCGGCCAGACTTGCGCGATACTTCAGCGGCCGCGAAACGAGCCATCATCGTCTTTCCGCAACCGGGCGGACCAACCATCAAGACGGAGCGGCGCCCGTGGATACCATAGCGCTGCGCCTTGTCGGGATCGGTAAGAAACGCCGTGAGCGTGGCCAGCAGCACGTTGAGGTTCGCATGCTGTCCGCCTACCATTTCCTGCGTCGCATCGGGAATCTCGCTGTGGAAAAAGTCTTCCGCTTCCTTTTCTTCGATCCGTTTATGGGCAATGTAAGTTGGCCGATCCCATAGTACACGATCACCGACCTTGACTTCATTCAGGTCCAGCAATGCACCTGCCGTGACGAGGAGAACCTCGTCGCGGGACTTCACAACGAGCTGTCCGTTCTCGTCGACTCGTTCGACGACCGCTGTTTCACCAACCTCGAACGACTCCCAGGGCGCCTTGCAAAGCAACAGGTTTCGCTCGTTGTTGAGGAAGATTTCGTCTCCAATCCGAAGTTCGGTTGCGTCAACGTCATCGCACAGAGTGACAATCCGCGGGTCATTTCCGCAGAATACTTCTGCCTTGTCTTGATCAGGTAGCTTCCTCATGAAGACAGCAGGGTGAAACGGCGGAGCGGTGATCTTGTGGTGGAGTTCCGTGAGCGTCTCGATCTGCTCCCGAGCGATCTGGAGACTTTCGCGCTGTCTATCGATGGTTTCAAGCAGTTGGATGTCAACTTCGTCGGGCCAAGACTCTCGCAGCTTCCGCAACTGTTTGTACCGGCGTGCCCGTTCTCGACGGTCACCGGCGATAATGTCTTTACAGGTTTGTGGGTCGAAACGATTCGTCATGGGAAAACCTCGGTTAGTGAGTAACAACGGTCGTGGCAGTGGAACGAGCTGCTGACGCGCCTTCGTCGATCAGGTAGCCACGCTGAGCAACAATGCCTCGACTCCAACCGAACAGTGGCCAGGTCAGTCCGTGTGCATAGCTGTCGCTGATGACGAGCGCGATACTGTATGCATGGGGAAACACACACTGGTGAAGCGCCGCATCGTCGCTCGAGAAAAACTCGCCCGACAATTTGCAGCGTTTGCGATTCTCAACAGGGCAGTCTTTGCACCATTGACGCGCCGGATGAGAATGCCACCAGCCCAAGTAAATTTCATCTTCATTTCGCAAGCGAAGGGCGGCGTCGACATCGCTCCAAACCTGTGGTGTGAAGGTCAGTTTTGTAAGCGCCTGCTCGGCACGCCGAGCGGGAACTTGAGCGGTCACGCGCAAGAACAACTCCGTCGTATTCGGATCCTCGTGAATATGTCCAAGCAGAACACCGCCTGTCTCAGCAGCTCCAGCACCCTCCGTTAGTCGCGTCGCTTCCTGAAGGACACGGCGCGGTATGATAACCGGTAATTCGTCTCCCATTTCCGGTCCATAGTGGGACGCACATCTCATCGAATCCGCGAGGTCACGATTGACGAGTCTTATTGGTTCGAATATCGGCTCCACCGAAAGATCGGGCTTGGACGAGGCGGTCCTCTGCGGCGCGCCTGTCAGAGCGTACGCGCACACTCGATAACGAAATGTCTCGCCTTTAGCGAGCTTCCCCTGGTCCACCAGCTGGCTCGAATACTGGACGGCTTTGGGCCTGAAGATTTCCGTTGGGATCAACATTCCGAGACCCGGACCGTCCTGAACTACGTTCCCCAGTTCCGGTTCATCATCAAAGCGGATGTAAACACCGTCGATGTACGGCCGGCCCATCGCCGGATCCCATGATGGCACGATCGAACCGCCCGAGGTATCGATCACCGGTGGCTCATTTCGATGTTTTCGAATCCACTCAAACCGCGCGCACTCCAGCGCAGGCTGCCAGTCCATGTCGGCGGGACAGCTACCGATCTTTTCCAGCGTTCCGCGCGCGTCGGACCGGAAAAACTCGACAGCAAAACAATATCCAGAACGAACCGAGGTCATTGAATTTTCCTAGTGCAAGAAAAAGATGCGTGTCGCCTCGCCCTGGGCCCCGACTTCCGCAGAAGTACGCTTCGCCATGGTTCGGCGACACGACTGGAATTGGTCACCCCGCCATCACGTTGGGATGCAAGACGATTTGATCGCCCGGCTTGAGCACATCGCCGACGATCTCGGAATCGTGTAAATGCCGACCTTCCCGGTCCAGTCGGACGTGGTAAGTCAACGGACGGTCATTTGAGTCCTTGACCCGCAATCCCATCTTTGGGACCAGACCCTTTACCAGCTCTCGAACTGTCGAGTCTGGTGCGACGCCTGCGACCTTGACGACCTTTTGTCCAGACACGTCGCTGGCTTGCAGCGAAAAGGTGTCTGGATTCACTGTAGTAGCCATCAGATGTTTCTCCTCATGTTGTAGAAACGATTTCAGAGTGTTGCTTCAGGGACCACCCCTGGAGCTTAAGAAAACGATTGGCGATAGAATCCTGTTGCAGCGCGCGGAGCTCGTCGCAACAAAGCCGAGCAGCCAGGGAAAGTCCGACCAGAGCACGCTTGAGCTCCGACGGTGCCGGCAGTTCGTCCCACGTTGCTTCGAAACAATACAAGCTGCTCGTTTCGCCCGGTTTCCATGTAGCCCGCACGCCCCGTACGATATGACACGTCCGCAAGAGCAGTGCCGCAGTGGCAAGATCGCAGACGCCGGATCCGCTCGGCTCAAAGGGCAGAGTAAACTCAATGCGCGTCGCTCCTTCGACCTCGGTAACGAGTTCCGCTTGGAAGAAGTCTTTCCGAGCCTCAAGCTCCAACACCACGCTTCGCTCCCGGCGCTCGTAAGGCCAGCCACTTTCGTCGCAGCGTTGGACGAGTGGCGTTAGTACAGCGGACATATCTTCGGGGTCGATCAATCGCTGGGAAGTTGAATCGCTGGCGCACTCCGTTCTTTTCAGGACAACCTCTCGGTTTCTCTTGATTTCATCCTTGAAAACGTAGAAAAGCATTTCGACATCCTCCGCGTCATTGGGTCGAGTCTCGGCCGTGAACACCGGATTGCCGCTCCTCCCCAATCCAATCTTGCAGGAGGGTGCAAGGTGGGCGTTCATTTCCAACAGCGACCGCAGGTATTCGGATTCCGGACGAAGTGCCGGTTCCTTACGAACGCACCACTCGGTTTCGAATGTCAGCCAACCCTCGTTCAACCACGCCTCTACGGAATGGCGCGAAGCAGGATCATCCGGCAGTGACCAGCGATTCTTGGCCACTGTTTCCAGCGGACCAGTAATTCCCACCAACGTCGTCGCAATCAGTTGCGAATCGTACTTGAAGAAGCTA
>CALBSZ010000584.1 GCA_937967665.1 uncultured Planctomycetaceae bacterium | reverse complement strand
TAAAGGGGGCAGGAGTCAATTGCCGGAACGGCCCTTCGGGTGCTTCGCACAATTGACTCCTGGACACATGACACCAGGATTTACAGCGTCAGAGACGCGGCAGGGACGTGCGATTCGGACTCAACGTCATCCTCCGCAGTTGCCCTTGAGAAGAATCACGATATTGCCTAAACGCTATATTGTGCCAAGTTTGACTGTGGTTTATCCTGGAACGTCTGTGATTCGTAGGAGTTCATGATTCCCCTCTACCGGCAGCCAACGGAGCGCTCAGGGCCTTTTTCGTTGTCGGCGCCGGGTGCGGAACTCGATGAAGGTTTCCTGAGCGAGCGAAGCTGAATGCGAGGGGCGCATCAGGGGAACGTGGGCAACTTTGGAATTGCCAATGGTTTTTCATGATGTACTGTTAATCTGGGGGATCCGGGATCGTTCAACTTCTGCGGGCGATTTGATTGCGAGCTGCTTGTGGTGGCGCGTGATTTGCAGCTGTCGCCCAAGTAATGCCGTCACACGAGGCGCACGCCGCTCCGTACTGCAGCACCAACATTGACTTGCAACTTGAGGATTTGGAATGTCTGGCTATACGCTTGTCACCGGCGCCACCGGTCTTCTCGGCCGCTATCTTCTCCGTGACTTATTGCTTGAAGACCACCGGTTGTGTCTGGTTCTGCGTCCTGGACGGCGGCAGTCGATCGCGGAGCGGATCGAGACCATTCTGCAGCGGAGCGAACGTGAACTGGGCAGACTCCTGCCGCGTCCGGTCCTGTTTGAGGGCGATCTGACGCAGCCGCACATGGGGCTAGATACGAACGCGCAGCGCTGGATTGGAAACAACTGCTCCGGCATCATCCATAACGCCGCCGCATTGACATTTCACGGCACCGATCGCGATGGCGAACCGTGGCGCACGAACGTCCATGGCACGCGGCATGTCATCGAAACGTGCCAGCGGCTGGATGTTTGCGACTTTCATTACGTGTCGACGGCCTATGTCTGTGGTGAACGCAACGGTACGATCCGCGAAGAGGAACTCGAAGCGGGCCAGTCCTTTCGCAACGATTATGAGAACAGTAAGTTCGAAGCCGAACGATTCGTGCGCGCCGCGGATTGGAACAAACTTACCGTGTATCGCCCCGCCGTGATTGCGGGCGACTCGAAGACCGGATATACGAACACATATCACGGTTTGTACATGTACCTGAAGTTGATGAGCATCCTGGTCTGGAACACGGAACCGGACGCCAATGGCGTCAGGCACACGCCAGTCCGACTGAACATGACGGGTGACGAGCCGCGTAATATTGTGCCGGTGGATTGGGTTTCGGCCGTCATTTGTCACGTTTTCGACTCGCCGGAGGCCCACGGGCGAACGTTTCACATCGCTCCTGACGAGCCGATCACCCCGCGAGAAATCATTGCCGCGGGATATCAGTACTTTAACTCGACAGGTGTTGAGTTTGTGGGTTGCGACAGCGCGGACAATGACTGCATCAGCGAAATGGATGCGAATGCCCACGACAATATGTCGATGTACGAGTCGTATGAAACGTCGGACCCTCACTTTGACACCACCAATCTTTGTCGGTTTGCGCCGCATCTGCCATGCCCGAAAATCAACGTGCCCATGCTGCACCGCTACTGGCGTTATGGTGAAGACGATCGCTGGGGAAAGCGGCGAGAACCGCAGCCGCAGGTGCCGTTTTGGGTGGAGGACTACCTGAGTCAAATCGTGATTCCTGAGCCGTTTGGGAACGGGAACGGTCGTAATCACGTTATCGGGTTGGATGTGCGGGGACCGGGAGGCGGTCAATGGCACTTCCATTTCTCGGGAAAGCAGCTGGCCTCGGTGCGTCCCGGTGTGCCGGAAAACTGCACGGCCGTCGTTTACATGGACGTCGCCGAGTTCCCTGGTTGGTGGGAACAACTCACCGGTACGCTCGACGCGAATGACCGGGACGGAGTTACGGTGGCCAACGACGACGATGCGTCCGTCCTGCTCGGCATGCTCGGCAACATGCCCCTGGACAGTCCCCTGGGTAACCCGTCTGAGATCTAGCAGGGACGAGTCGCCCCGCCCCGCGCGACGACCTCAACGCCGCCGCGTTACAGCGAGGCGGTTTGGTCGACGTCGTCATTCGAGTAGGGTCGATACTCTTCCAGCCGCACGCGCCAGGCGGATTGAATCCGGTAGGTGACGCCGCGCCACGCCACGCGGCGCAGTGTGAGCGACGACAACAGGGCTCCCGCGTAGACAACTTGTGTCATCGGCAGCGCCCAGCACCACTTCCAGATGGCCGCTGCGGTGAGCCAACGGTCGCTTTCGTGCCTGGCGCGAGCGATCCGCCGCACAAACCGTTCCATCAGTAATGGCGCGGGCAGCAGCGCCAACTGATAGGCCGCCAGGCCGGACACACACCACAGCACCACGTCGTCTTGCTGACGCATCCATCCGGCGACCGCGAGTCCGACGGCGATCGCGGGAAGTAGGGAAGTGAGGATGCCGTGGCCGGCGACCAGGAACCAGCGTGGATGATAAAGCCGCGCTGTGAGCAACTGTCGACGGACCCAGCGAAAAAAGCCGCTGGTATCACAGGTTTCGCGGTTGATCATCATCAGCGACGGTACGAATTCGATTTCGAGTCCCATCGTTTTCAATTCGCGGAATAGCATCGTGTCTTCGCAGAACGCTTGCGACCAGCGTTCCAGCAGTTTCGATTCGTGAAAAACTTGCGTCTTGACCGCCAGCGTTCCTCCCCAGGCGATCCGGTACCAGTACATCTGGACCACGGCCGCTGAATTCCAGAAATACCGGATCATCGAGCCCCACGTCGGCTTGCCGGGCATGTACCAGCGGTTTCCCGTGGCCGCACCGACATGCGGTTTTTTTAACGGAGCAACGAGTTCGCGCAGCCAGGTGGCGTGGGGAACCACGTCGGCGTCCAGTTGCGCCATCACATCGCAGGACCCCGCCAGATCGCGGACCACCTGGACCAGACTGCTGCACTTCAGGCTGCAAGTGGTCTTGGGTTCACGCAAGACATGGACATGCACGTTGTCTGTGGAATGCTGCCGCAGTGCTGCGTCCACAATGCCTGCCGCCGGATCGGCCGAACTGTCGACGATGATGTGCACGTCGTACCGCGGATAGTCCTGGTTCAATAGCGCGTCGATGCACGCCGGCAAGAAGGGATCCCCACCGCGCAAGCACAATACGACGGCCGCGCGCGGGCAATCCACGTCGGCAAGCCGAGGACGAGAGAACCTCGCTAGGGACCCAACAAATCCCGCCACCAATCCCGCTTGAACAACGACAAACGCCATTAAGGACCCGAAAACGACGATGGCGAAAGTTGTCATGCGAGGCAGGCTTCAACGGCAAATGGTAGCGGAGCAGCGTGACGGCGAATCTTCATCGTAGCTAGCGATAATGGCGGTGTCAAACTGCCCCTGACCGACCAGGATGCTTGCCCGATCGACGCTCCCGCGTTGGAATTCATTGACATTCAAGCCGTTGCCAAATATGGTAGCTGCGGCCAGGCAGCCGGCGGTACCATGGCACGCAGCCAGGCCGGCTGCGCGCGAACCGCCTCCCCGAATGCATCGAGTCAATGATTCGTGAAATGGTCAGGGGGTCGAAAAATGGTTAGGGATTCGTGAAATGACGGTAGAATCGACCAATCCAGTAGCTGTGCCCGATCCAATGACGGCCGTGCTACGCGACGCCGGCTATTTGGTGAGGCGGATTGCTGAGGTGAGCGATTGTGCGGCCGAAGATGTCGTGCGCCGACTTGCCATGGAACAGGCGTCCCTGGGGACCAATGTCGCCATGGCTGTCAAGCAGTGGGATTTGCAGCCCTATGTCTGGTCTGATCGTCTGCTGGAGTTTTATCGGACAACCGATGCCTTCCTGTACGAGACGATCGTTTGGAATCGGACCTCCCAGAAGAATGAGATGCGACGTTGGATCGCAACCTTTCTGGCCCGTCGCTTTGCCCACGGCGCGCGCGTACTGACTTTCGGCGATGGGCTCGGGTTTGACAGCCAGTACCTCGCCACGGCCGGGCATGAGGTGGACTATTACGACGTATCCGACGATGCCGGCGCGTTTGCGCGTACCCTTTTTGCCGATTTCCACAACTCGGTCCGAATCTTGTCCGGGGCAGATGAAGTCGTCGCCGATGCCTACGACGTCTGTGTCTGCCTGGACGTGCTCGAGCACATTCCGGAACCGGCAGGTGTCGTTGAATCGCTTGCCCGGGCAATTCGACCGGGAGGCTATCTCATCGTGCACGCCCCATTTTGGTACCTGAGTCGAGCCGTGGCGACACATCTCAGGGAAAATCGCAAGTACAGCGGCGATGTGAAAAGACTGTATCAACCGTTCGGCCTGCGACCGGTCGACGGCAACGTGTTCTGGAACCCGCTCGTCTTGCAAAAACAGGGGCAATCAAGTCAGCAATCTAACGTCGCGCTGCCGTACCGCGTGCGACTGGGCGGTTGGCTGCTGGCCTGGGCCCGCTACTGGGCTGTTCCGCATGTCCTGGTGCTGCGCTGGATGCTCGCTCGCGGCCGTACGCCCTGGCAAGAACTGGAAGCATTGCGAGCGGAATACGAATGAGCACGTCTGGTTCGAACGGCAAGTTGACAAGTGGGATGGCCGCGGCACCGCGCGCCAGCATGTCGAACGCCCGGCCAACCGCGGTCGTGACGGGCGCGAGTAGCGGGGTTGGTGTGGACTTTGCGAGGGAACTTGCCGGGCGGGGATACGACCTGGTCCTGACCGCGCGGCGGATGGAGCGACTCGAAGCCGTCCGCGCGGAATTGCTCCGTGACTACGACGTGCACGTGGACCTGCTGGCGTCGAATCTGAATTCGCGACAGGGTGCGGAACGGCTGCACGCCGACGTCTGCCGGTTGGGCCGTCCAGTCCGTCTGCTGGTCAACAACGCCGGCATGGGCAAGTTCGGCTCGTTCCTGGACCAGTCGCTGGACGACGTGGAGGCGATGATCCAGCTGAATACCGTGTCACTGACGGTCCTGGCGCACTTGTTTGCGGCCGACTTCCGGCAGCAGGGATTGGGTTTCATCTTGAATCACGCATCCTTTTCCGCGCTGCAACCGCCTCCCCTGTATTCCGTCTATGCCGGGACGAAAGCGTACGTCTTGGCGTTCTCGCAAGCCTTGCACCAGGACCTGCGCAGGGACGGCATTCGCGTGAGCGCGCTCTGCCCCGGCTTCTTTACGTCGGAGTTCCTGGCGAAGGCCAACCAGCAACCGAGTTCGATCGTGAAGCTCATCATGCTGCCCTCCACACGCGTCGCCCGGGCGGGGATACGAGGCGTATTGCGGGGGAAGCCGGTGATCATACCGGGTGTTGGTTACAACGTTTTGAATCTGCTACTGCGTTTCCTGCCCCGGTCGTTCGCTACCGGGTTGGCGGACTTTGCCGTCAAGCACTGACCGGACAAAACCACAGAGATCACCGAGCACACCGAGAGGCAATTCAGCGACCACGCTGCAATCGAGTAGGAGTACGAGTACCGCTTCGCTGAGTACGAGTACCGCTTCGCTGAGTACGAGTACGATGGGCTCGCGGCGTTTAGTGCCAGATGGAACGGGGATTCAGATTCTTGCGCATGTTAAATGCTTCTCACCGCTCTCACCCCTGTGGTTTCTCACCGCCGTCTGCCCCCTCCGTGCCCTCGGAGTTCTCTGTGGCAAATCTTCTTCTTCTGCTGCTGCTGTTTTATCTTCTGCTGCTGCTTTAGACGACCGAAGGTGACTCCGAGACCGTGGCAGTACGACGGATTTCGTCCGCGCACCGGTCCAGCAGTGCACGCGCGTCGTCGGCCGCGAGCACGCGCGGGTCGTAGTGGAGCGTGATCGACAAGCGGTCCCCGAACCAGCCGGCCGCAAAAGCGGCGCACGTATAGGGCGTCAGCGGGGCCAGGATCTCGACGCGGTCCAAGCGGGCTTCGCCGCACATCAAGGCATTTCCCTGCCTCGGCAATCCCGTTCGCGACAAGACCTTGCCGAGGTTCGTGAAGACGGCGGTGGCGCTGCAGCGATGCCCGCCCGCCGCGCGTCGCAAGCCGCCGGGGACGAGCCGATGGGCATGCAAAGAGAACACGAAGGTGAATCCCAATTCGTTGTCCTTGATCAATTGCGTTTCGTCATGAATACTGGCCAGCAGTCCCGAGCGGTCGTCGCAATCGGCTCCTGTGCGATCCAGGAAGATGGAACTGACCACGTTGGCCGCGGGCAGGCGGCGATCCGCGGCGTTGCGAAGATTTACCGGCACCATCAGCCGCAGCCAGTCGTCGTCCGCAAGATGGCGTTGCCGCCGGAATGCCGTCATGGCGACAAACAGATCGCGCGCCAGCAGGTCGTTCGTGGTCACTCCGAGACCTGCTGCCGCGGAACGCAGTCCATGGCTCAACTCGGCCGGGAAGTGCGCGGCGCAGGCGGCCGGATACGGTTCCGGCGTCGGTGCCGAAGCCGGTTCGCGCTGGTGCGGGATGAGCGGCGCGGGCGAACGCCAGAGGAACTGGCGGACGCCGAGCAGTCCGACGCTTTGCTTGCGTGCCATGCCCAGCAGTTTTCGCCAGTTCAAGCCGAACGAACCGCGTCCGGCGAGTCGTTCTGGTTCGTAAGTCGGCAGCGAGCGACGCGGGCTGGTGCCGCGCGACTGCGCGTAGAGTACCAGCAAGTCGTGAATGAATTGAAAGATTCCGGCGCCGTCACAACAAGCGTGATGGAACTGCACGACCAGGTCGGACGCATCTTCCCCCGCGACGACGATGAGCCGCAGGCCGCCTTCGGACATGTTCAGGTAGCCGGCAGCTGGAAAGGCAGACGTGACGGGCTCGTCACGCCATTCGATCAGCGGCCGGCGCTGGGAATGCAAGGTCCAACGCGGTCGGCGACGCGTGCGGTCCAGGTTGGCCATCAACATCGGATGGCGGTCGACAGCCCGCGCGGCGGCGTCTTCAAAATCGGGGCGTTGCAGGCGGCCCGCGAACGTCAGACGGATGAAGCACGTGTACGGGTACGCCGTGCAATCCTGATGAAGCATCAGCTCTTCAATAACGGTTAACGGTAAATCAGGCATCACGTGAAGTTTCCACTCTCCCCAAAACTACTCTCCCCAAAACTATTGGGTTCTGGACTGCCGATGTCGAACTATTTCACGGACGGTCTCGGTGCTGGTGTATTGGAACTGGTAGCCGATTTCGTTCGTCAGACGATGCGGGGCCACGACCCACGGGTAGCGAGCGAAGTACAGGAAACTGGCGGGCGATTCGTGAATCCAAAGGCGGCTGGTCCAGGCCAGCCACGCCGACGCGCGAGCCAGCCAGAAAGGCAGATTGACCACGCGGCGCTTTGTTTCGGCGGCAATTTCCGTTGTGTGCGTCCAGTTCGGCGGCCCCACGTTGTAGGCGCCGCGGCCATTCGCTGCCAGGATGGCGGCGGTGGCGGCGACGACGTCGTCTTCGTGCACGAACTGCAACGGTGTATCAAAGCCATCCAGCTTTGCCAGGAAAGGCATGCCAAAAATGAATCGCGACAAATAGTTCCGCATCCCCGGGCCGCCGATTACCGCCGGACGAATCCAACTGACACAGATGTCGGGATTGCGCTGCGCAAAGGACGGCAGGCTTTCTTCAATCAAGGTCTTGTCGGCTGCGTATTGGTACTCCTGCCGGCCCCGCAACGGCCAGTCCTCGGGCAGCGGAACCGGATTATCGGGCCAGGCGCCATAAGCCGTCGCGCTCGAAACCAGCAGAAAACGAGCGGGTGACGCCTGTTCCACCGCTGCCAGGATGTTCTCTGTGCCGCCGACGTTGATTTCACTCATCTTCCGACGGTCACGCATCGGTTGAAAAATGAACGCCGCGTGAATGATCGTCTGGGGACCAAAGTGGGTGATTGTGTCGATCAGGCTCCTGTCGCGGATGTCCGCGCGAACAAATTCGGCCGGCGCGGCATCCGCAGGCGGGTCCTGCCGGTCGATGCCGAGAACTTTATCGCCCCGGTCGCGGAAATACGCCAAAAGCTTGCGGCCGAGATAGCCGGAACTGCCCGTAATGACCAGACGCTGCACGTGATTCCCAGGTGTGAACAGTTAGGTGGAGCGAACCAAAGGACCTTCATTATAATCAACGCCTCCGCAGGGCTCCCAGATATCGCCAGCGCCATGGGGAATCAAGAAGCTACGGGGAGTTTTCGCCCGCCACCGCGGAGCGGCTCCGGGGGTCGCGGCTTATTTGCACCTGGCGCGATCGCAACTAGCATGAAGGGATGAAGGAATTCGTATGAGTCCAGTTGCCGGTGCTTCCAATCCGATTGACATCAGCCGTCTGACAGAAGCCCAGGCCACGTTGTTGATGCCGCTGTGGGCGCGGGCCTGCGAGAGCCGGCAGCCGCAGCCCCTGTTGCGCGACGCCAAGGCCGAGGAGATCGTGTCGCGGCTGGATTTCGATTTCGGGCGTTTCGAACGGCAAAACGTCTCGTCCTTGGACTATTGCATCCGCGCTGCGGTGATCGATCAAATGGTGGCAGAGTTCATCGCGCAGCACGCGGAAGCCACCGTGGTGGAAATCGGCGCTGGCCTGGACACCCGCTTCGACCGGCTGGACAACGGACGCGTGACGTGGATCGAACTGGATTTGCCGGAAGTGATGAAGGTGCGAAAACGTTTTTTTGAGGAGTCAGCACGGAGGATCATGTTGGCCGATTCGCTGCTGAACGATACCTGGCTGGAACAGGTCGCCGCCCGGCAGCCCGGACCGCTGCTGTTCGTTGCCGAGGGGGTATTCTACTTCTTCGAACGAGCTGATATTCAACGCGTCCTGTCCGGGTTGGCGGATCGATTTCCGAATTCCGGAATCGTTTTCGACGCCCAGTCGCCACTGTTCCTGCGGGTCTCCCAGTGGCGGCACCCGATGCGTGACGCGCGATTACTGTTCTCGGTGGGGAATCCGAGCCAGATCACTGGCTGGGACGCGCGCTTTCAACTACGGCGTGTCGTTGGTTTCGGCGACAGGCCCTACTACGACAAGTGCCTGAAACGGGTCTCGACGCTGCGGCGTTGGGGCCGACGGCTGTTTCCGCCCGTGCGCCAGCTGTTCAAGATCATCCACCTGGTTTGGTGACGTCATGTTGGTCCTGGCCTGGCTCGCGTTCGCACTCTGCTTGTTCCTTGCTGTCGGACAAGGCGTGGTGGTCGCCGCCTTTGTCGCCAAACTACGCAGTGTAAGAACGGGTCCGCTGGCGGGCGACGATGAATTACCTAAAGCCGCCGTCATACTGGCTTTGCGCGGACCGGATCCGTATCTTCAGGAGGTCCTGGCAGGGCTTCTGGATCAGCATTACCCGGACTTCCGCGTGTTCGTTATCGTGGATAGCGAGCACGATCCCGTGCACGCCGATATCGCGAGGGCGTTGCAGGCGAACCGTTCCGATCATGTCACGGTTGCGGTTCTCGAGGACCCGCTGGAGACGTGCAGCCTGAAGTGCAGCGCGTTGATCCAGGCGGTGAAAGGTTTGGACGATTCGTTCGGAGTCGTTGCTTTTTTGGACGGCGATGCGCCGCCGCATCGGCACTGGTTGCGGGATCTCGTACGACCGCTGGCCGACGACCGGGTCGGCGTCGCCAATGGCAATCGCTGGTTCGTGCCGGGCACGGGTGGCTGGGGCTCGATCGTCCGCTACCTGTGGAATGTGGGCGGTGTGGTGCAAGTGTGGCTGAATGGCATCACCTGGGCGGGCAGCATGGCCCTGCGACGCGATACGATCGTGCAAACCGACCTGTTGTCCGCCTGGAGTACCGCCCTTTCCGTGGATGGAACGGTAATTCGACAACTCGCCCAGCACCGCTTAAAGGTCCATTTCGTGCCCAGCGTAGTCATGATCAACCGCGAGGAAATCGGGCACAACCAATTCGTCAGGTGGGTGCAGCGGCAGCTAGTGGCGGCCAAGTCGTGCGGTAATCGTTGGTTCACAGTTGCCGCCCACGCGGTCAACCTGGTGGGAACGCAACTGCTGGCCATTTTGGTCGTGGTCCTGGCAATTTTCAGAAACGCCACGTTCGAGTTCTCGCTGGCGGCAGTCGGGCTGGCGCTCTACTGGGGATCGGCGACACTCTGCGTCCTGGCAACGGAGTGGGGCATGCGACACGTCGCACGCCTGAATGGTCAGCCGTTTCGCTGGACGACGTGGCGCATTCCGATCCTGCTGTTTCCGGGAATCCTCTGGACGCAAGTCGCCTATGTCATGGCCATTTGCGGGGCTTGCCTGCGACGGCACGTTCACTGGCGCGGGATCCGCTATGACATCGAAGGAGTCGGGAAAGTCCGCATGGCCAAGTACCTCCCGTACCAGACCGAGGATCAGGGGACCAACGAATCGGTCGTCTGAATCCCTGTGGCTGGGGGGAACCACGTCGCCGTACCCCGGCTAACACTCTGCGGATCCGCTGGTTTCTCGCCAACGCGTAGTACGACAGCGCAGGGTTGACGGTACCAGGGGACTGGCTCCATCGTTGTGTTTGGTTCGTCCCGGAAAACCCGGTGGATCGATGGTGCCTGTCCCCCTTTCGCGGACCAGTATCACCCTGCGCTGTAGTAGTGCCCCCCATCGGAACTGTCTGTGGTTGTTGTTCTTGCCTGTCAGGGTGTTCAGAAATCTGAACAGATACGACTTCTTAACGTTGTGATAATCAGGACTTACGCGATGTAAAGCGAAACAAACACGGTGTTCATTCTGCTTTCCCAAAATGTCAAAGAATCGAAGCGCGCCGTTGCGTCCCTTTACAAAATGTAAAGGAATCTTAGCGCTCGATGTAAAGATCGCTTAACATCGCGATGGGCCGCGTGTTCAGGACTAAAAACATTTTGCTGTTCATAAGTCTTTACGGCGCAACGGCAATTGAACATTTCGTCAAGAATCCTGAACGTTTTCGCGTGCAATTGGTACGGGCTGTGCGGATAATGCCGGCTGTACCAGACACACGTCGCCGGCAGGAACCACGAACCGACCGGTGGCCGTTGCCGCGAATTGTTCGCGGTGATGCGAGTTCATTTCAGATGTGAAGTTGCAAAAGGAGAGTCACCCGTGAAGAGCTACATCAAGCAACTGTGGAAGCAGGACGACGGCGTCCTGACGTTCGAGTGGGTCCTGCTAGTGACCCTGTTAACCATTGGCGTCGTCAGCGGCATTGCCGGCGCCCGTGACGCCATTATCGACGAACTGGGCGACGTCGCTCAGGCGATGTTGGCACTGGATCAGTCGTATTCGATCGACTTCCCGCTCGAAGTGGTCGTGCATACCAGCACCACCAGCAGTGCGAGTAATTCGTCGTTCATCGACGCGTTGAACTACGTGGACTGCAACCGGACCAACCAGTATGCACCCACCCAGATGCTCAACGGCAACGGGAATTTCGACAGCGATTCCTAAACGGTTTGGCGTCTCGGGCGCAAGCCGTCGCGTGAACGGTGGGCAATCGTCCCGGCGTTCCCTGGACAAGCTTTTTCCGCCTTGGTCGAGGAATCGACAAACTCAGACTCCTGTTTCGAATTCGTCGAGAAAGGCGAGGATTACCGATCTCCTAAACGTGTCGGGTGACGTGGATTGGGGCCAGCTTCGCGGCTGGCCCCAATATCCGCGGCACGACTTTGAGAAGCTCCGCGAAATGGATACCACGAATGTCCGTTTCGCGGAGTTTTCTTTTTCTTGAAGGTTCCCGGCACCGTCGTTCCCACTGAGCGTTCGTCAGGGTGGATGCATTGACAAACATCCCGAACGGCCACGTTCAACTTGCATTACGATCCCGCACCCAGTTTGGACTCGATGATGTTTTTTCTAAATCGTCGTAACTGTTTACGCCAATTGGAGATCGCGAGTACTTCAGGACCGCCGGGGGCAGTCCAATCGTCGTATGGTACGCTTCGTGCAGATTAGTGGGCCGGCTAAGTGTCGATTGTGCTAGGTCGATGCTTTCCTGGTCGTGTTTGAGTGGAACGCGGCTTGAAACGTTGTGATGCATTCTTAAAGGGTAATGTCGTGGCTAGACTTCTGCGCCGAGTATGGCGGGAGGACGAAGGCGTCCTTTCGTTCGAGTGGGTTCTTCTTGTAACGCTTCTGGTCATTGGGATTGTTGCGGGTGTTTCCGGCGCCCGGGACGCCATCATCGATGAATTGGGCGATGTGGCTCAAGCCATGCTGGCGGTGGACCAATCGTACACGGTTGCGTTTCCGCTGGAAGTATCGGTGCATGCGATCAGTTCGACCAGTAGCAGCGATTCGGCCTTTACCGATGCGGCGGCCTACACCGATTGTGCGCGAACCTCCTCGCCGCTGGGTCAGGGCGCCGAATCCGATATCGACTCCTAAGCAAGAACTCACGAACGACGTTCAGCGCCGGGGCGCCTTTCGTTCCGCCGAACGGCGACCTTGCTCGCTCGTTGTTCCTGTGTGAATTCGCATCGTATCTGCAGTGGCTTCGTCCTTGCGGATCAGATAGGTGTTGGAGGCACTGGCCCGGATGATTCATGGTTGTAGGGTCGAGCAAACGAGCGAAAACGGGTGGTTCTGCATTCGCGAACAACTCTCGTGAGCAGACAGCGTGTGAAAACAAGCGTGATTCGTTTGCGCTGGCCCACCAATCACTTACGCGAATCTGACCTATCTAAGTGAATAATCCGAGCTGGCGTTACGCCGCCGCAACTTGTGGTTCAGAATCGCTGACGCGGTAAAAACGAAGTGGCAGGCAATGCAGCAAGCGTCACCCGACGCCACTGGACTGTTCGGCCACTCTCTGGCAACTCCGTTTCGTCAGCCAACACGCGATGCGGAGTTGCTTTTTTTTGTGGGCTCCGTGTCCCTCGCGGCCTCTCTTCGGCACCTCCATCGTGCCGCCAAGATCTTGCCTGCCGCACGTTCCTCCGAACGACAACCGCAGAACAATGGAGTAGAGGTACGTCGTGACAATCCAGGGCAGTTGGTGGGCGGCTACTCTCAAGCGGGCGTGAATGCGAATGTCCTGGGACAAGGGGGCATAACTCACCGGCGGCAAGTTACGATCAGAATCAAACTCGGCGTTGAGCACCGTTTGAATACCTGACGCCGCTCTCTGGTAGATTGCGTTGAATGGAGCCGATGGGTTGTTTGCGTTGTCCTGAAATGCCTGCGACGTTGTGCGGCTTTGTGACGCAGGTAATGCAGTGCAAACGACAAACTGGGTCGACTATATTCGACCGGGAGAGCCGTTTAGGGGCTCCTGCGTCGGTGGAAATTAAACGCATAAACAAAAAAGAATACTTACCCGCTCTGGCTGGTTGACGCTTTCTTCCTAATGCGTACACTTTGCCTCTCACGATTTGCGAGGTTGTTTGTTGGAACGTTGGTGGTTGGTCAGCCAAACCCCGACACTTCCAATAGCCTCGTTCCCACCCCTTTAATGTCACTCCCATTAGTTTCCCACCCCAGTTTGAAGAGGAGCGTACGGATGCTTAAGTACTTGGTTTTAGGCATGGTTGCTGTAGGATTTACCGCCATCGAGGCGAATGCGGAAACGGTTTACTATCGCAGCAACTGCGCGAATGGCCGTTGTGGTTACACGAAAGTGATTGTCAAGGATTCGGTGATCAGGGTTACTGCCGCGAAAGCAGCGCCCGTGGTCAAGTCGGAAGTCGCGACGAAGTCCACGGCGGCAGAACCCAAAGTTGTCGAGAAGACTCCGACGAAGACCGTTTCCACGACGACTCCCCGCGTTTCGTCGTACAAGTCGAATAGCAGCTGTGCCAACGGCCGCTGCCGGTCGTCGTATACAAAGCGTCGCCGCTGGTTCCGCTAGTGCGGATCTGGCGACGGCGTCGCCAACCAGTTAAGTCGCCAACCAGTTAACCTGTGGAAACGTCCAGCCTCGTTTGAGGTTGGACGTTTTTCGTAGGGCGAAGAGGAGAATTCCGCATTCGAACTGATCATAGCGATCAGGCCAGGATGTCTTGAACGACGTTGCCGTGCACGTCCGTCAGGCGGAACGGGCGTCCCTGATACTTGTATGTCAGCTGTTCGTGATTCAAGCCCAGCAAGTGCAGGATGGTCGCATTGAAATCGTGGACGTGCACGGGGTTCTCGGCAATGCCGTAACCAAGGGGATCGGTCTGGCCGTACTCGAAGCCCCCTTTGACGCCGCCGCCGGCCATCCACACCGTGTACGCTTCTTTATGATGATCGCGGCCGGCGTTAGTTTCTTTCCCTTCGGCGTTGGTTCCCTGAGCCATCGGGGTGCGTCCGAATTCGGCTGACCAAACGGCCAGTGTGTCGTCCAGCAGCCCGCGTTGCCGCAGATCCTTGATCAATGCCGCAATCGGTTGATCGACCTGCTTCGCCTTCTTCGGCAGTCCTCTGAAGACGCTGCCGTGCATGTCCCAGCCCTGATCGAACAGTTGCACGAAACGGACGCCTCGTTCCACGAGGCGGCGGGCCAGCAGGCAATTATTCGCGAAGCTGGTTTTTCCTGGCCGTGTGCCATACAGGTCGTGGATATGTTTCGGTTCGGACTGGATATCCATCAGTTCCGGCACGGATGTTTGCATACGGTAGGCCAATTCGTACTGGCTGATGCGAGTCGCAATTTCAGGGTCGCCGAGATTCGCCAGTTGCTGGCCGTTAAGAGCATTTACGGCGTCGACGACGCGTTTCCGACTGCCTGCATCGACACCGGTCGGGTTGGAAAGGAACAAGACGGGATCACCTTGACTGCGGAATTCAACGCCTTGATACACGGTTGGCAGGAAACCGCTCCCCCAAGCGCTGTTGCCCGCTCCCAGCACCTGACCCGTGATCAATACCACGAAACCGGGTAGATTCTGGTTTTCGCTGCCGAGTCCATAGGTTGTCCACGCACCGATACTCGGCCGGCCGAAACGCTGGAAGCCGCTGAGCAAATACATTTGAGCCGGCGCGTGATTGAAGTGATCGGTGTGCATGGACTTAATGAAGGTGATTTCGTTCACAACCGATTGCAGGTGGGGAAGCAGGTTGGAAACCGGAATACCGGCGTCGCCGCACCGCGTGAATTCAAAGGCCGGTTTCTTGGCGGTGCCCATCAAGGTCGGTTGGCTGCGAATGAAGGCCAACTGTTTGCCTTGAAAGAATTCGTCGGGACAAAGTTTTCCGTCCTGTGCCTGCAGTTCAGGTTTGTAATCAAACAGGTCCAGGTGGGAAGGCGCTCCGACCAGGTGGATATAAATCACACTCTTGGCACGCGGTTTAAAGTGAGGCGGTTTGGGGGCCAGTGCATCGTCGCGTGTTGTCGCGCGGGAATCGCCGTTCAGCAGGGAGGCCAGTGCCAGCGCTCCGACGCTGGTGCGCGTTTCTTGGAGCCATTGGCGTCGTGACAGGGGAAGCGTGTATCTCAGCATTTCTGTGTTCTCGGAATTCTGGCGGGCCAGCGTCACGACGCCTTTCAGGGAGTAATCGTTTCATCCAGGTTTAACAGTGTATTCGCCACGAAGAACCAGGCGGCGAGTTCCTTGCGGTCGACATCGTCGGTTGGTTGAAATCCTTGGACACCGGCGATCAACGCCTCCGCCTCGTTCGGCTTCTGTTGAAAACGCGTCAGCTCGTTTTGATACAAGTCGACCAGGACTTCTCGTTCCGCATCGGTCGGAAACCGGGACAAGCAGCGTCGAAAACCGTAAGTGGCCCGCTCGTGTGGATTGTCGGCGGGGCTTGTCAGCATCTGGAATGCCAGGGCCAGCGCCATTTCCGCGTAGGCAGGGTCATTCAACAGGGTCAGCGCTTGCAAGGGTGTATTGGTTCGTGGGCGTTGCACGACGCAGGTGCCGCGGTCCGGCGCGTCGAAATTGACGAAACTGGGATACGGAGCCGCGCGGCGCCAGACAACGTAGACACCGCGGCGAAAACGATCTTCGTTTTTGGCCGCGGTCCATTTCGGCGCGTTTCGTCCCACGGCGCGCCAGATATTCTCGGGTTGAAACGGCATGATTGGCGGGCCTCCCATTTTGGTTGACAGCAGTCCACTGATCGCCAAACCGTTGTCGCGGATGGCTTCCGCGGAAAGCCGGAAACGTGGCCCGCGGGCGTAGTACTTGTTTGTGGGGTCGCGTTCGAGCAATTCGGAAGTGACCTGCGCGGCCTGCTGGAAGGTAGCCGACATGACCATGAGTTTGTGCATGTGTTTCATGGACCAGCCGCTGTCGACAAACTCGACTGCCAGCCAATCCAGCAGTTCCGGATGGGTCGGCGGTTCGCACTGCGTACCAAAGTCTTCGACGGTGGCCACAATACCCTGGCCAAGCAGTTCCGCCCACCAGCGGTTGACCGTCACGCGGGCGAGCAGCGGGTTTTCGGGCGAGACCAGCCAGCGCGCCAGGCCCAGCCGGTTGGGGGGCAAATCTGCCGCCGGCGGATGCAATTCGGCGAAGACGCCAGGCTGCACGTCCGCTCCGGGATTCAAATAGTCGCCGCGCAGCAAAACGTGCGTCTCGCGTGGCTGGTTCATTTCGGTCATGACCAATGTCGTGGCGGGCTGCAAGGCGTCTTGCTGCTTCTTGATCGCGGCCAGCTTTGTTTCCAGCATGCGCAGCGTTGGATTCGACTGCGCGTAGTAGGCATCCAGCCTGGCCTTTTCTGTTGCTGTTCGTTTCGATTTTAAAATAAGCTTCTGGACGTCGTCCGGAATCCCGACGGCGGCCGCGTTGCCGACGAGTGCCGAGATACGAACTCGCCCCAGCGTCCGGCCGCGGCCATAGTTCTGATCGAGCGTGAATTGGAACTCGGCGTCCCCGTCCACGTGCAGTTGTTGCGTGGTGCGAAAGCTGGCCCAGTGCGGTTGCTGGAATTCCGGTGCGATGGCCCAGCCCGTGTTGCGTTTGCCGTCGATGGCCAAATCGACGGTCCAGCCCGTTTGTGAAAAGTCCGCATCGGCGCCTGCGAGCGGAACGTCCTGCCACTTGCCAGCGCGCCGGACCTGAACTGAGAACTCGCTAAGAATAAAATTCGTTCTGGTGGCGTCACCGCGTCCCGGGCCGGTTCCCGGCAGCGCTTCGTCGGTCAGCGCTTCGATTCGAAAGCCGCTTACGCTGTCGAGCGCCGCATTGGCGGTGATGGTATAAACCGTCGTGTCGGGCAGGGATCCACCGACGAGAACCGAGTGATCCTTGAGGATTTGATAGTCTTCTCCACCGGTGGAAGCAAAGGTCGAAATCGGCAGCACACGCCACTCCGGCGGGTTCTTGAGCGCTGCGAGGATACGTTGTTCCCATTCGCGCTGCTCGTGATCGCCGGAGGCGAACGCCGCTTTTTCCTGCTCCAATTGCCGGTACTGGGCGTCCAGTTCATCCCAGCGTGCTTGCTGAGTCGCATCCAGCGGCAATGTCATTTTCGGTCCGATGAAGTCGAACGTCACGCCGGACGTTTGCTTGACTTCCAACGGTGTGTTGTTGAAGTAGGCGAACAGCTGATAGTATTCGCGCTGCGTGAACGGGTCGTACTTGTGATTGTGGCATTGAGCGCACTCGAGGGTCGTTCCCAGGAATACGGTGCCGGTGGTGTTCACGCGGTCGAAGATCTGGTTTACGCGATTTTCTTCCGGATGAACCCCGGCTTCGACGTTGCACGTGACGGTGCGGTGGAAACCAGTGGCGATTTTTTGATCGACGGTCGCGTCTGGAAGCAGGTCTCCGGCAAGTTGTTCGATAACGAACTGATCGAACGGCAGGTTGGCATTCAAGGCTTGAATCACCCAGTCGCGATAGGCCCAGCTATCGCGCAATTGATCGGCTTGAAAGCCGTTCGAGTCGGCGTAGCGCGCCAGATCCAGCCAGTGCTGTGCCCAACGTTCTCCGTAGCGGGATGAACGCAGCAAGCGATCCACGACCTTCTCGTAGGCGTCCGGCGCGGGATCGTTCAGGAAGTCATCCACCTCGGCGATGGTCGGCGGCAGGCCGGTGAGAGCCAGGGACACGCGTCGAATGAGCCTGGCCTTGTCGACCTTTTCACTGGGCGCCAATTCCCGCGCTTCCAGCTGTGCCAGGATAAATCGATCAATGGCGTTGGCGGGCCAATCCTGCTGCTTGACATCCGGTAGTGCCGGCCGGACCGGGGCCACGTAGGCCCAATGTTTTCTGCGCTCCTCCTGTTCCTCCCACTTGGCGCCGCTGGCGATCCAACTGCGTAACAGGGTGATTTCATCGGCAGTTAAGGGTTCTCCTTCCGGAGGCATACGCACGTCGTCGTCGTCGCTGGCGACTCGCTGCAGGATCAAGCTGCCGCCTGGGTCATGGGGAACGATCACTGGTTCTCCGGAATCGGCCGATGCGAAGGCGTCGCGGCGATTGTTCAGCCGCAGACCGCCCTCACGCTTTTCCGCGCCGTGACACGAGTAGCAATGTTGTTCGAAGAGCGGCTGGATTTCGGTCTCGTAATCGACCTCCTCAGCCAGCACCGCGGCAGAACACAGACTCAGGACAAGACAGGGAACAGCGAGCATCGTGGGACCTCTTCGTCAGGCACAACGGGAGCCCTCATTCTATCGCGTTACGGCGAGGAATGCGATGAGGATTTGCCGAGTGGACCGCGATCAAAGCAGCCTGCTGGGTGAACCGTTACTTCAAAGCGGCGGTGATGGCCTGCACCACCCTTTCCGCCAGGAACTGCGAGCCCGAGGGTGTAAAATGGACGTCGGCTGGACGCTGGATTTTTTTGAGTTTCGGCAGCGAGTAGGCGTACATGTCGTCGATGCGGACATCGTGCTGCTGCATGACTTTCAGGGCCACCTCGTTGTACTTGGCAGCGTCTCCGACAACGCGTCCTTTCGCGCCTTCCGGGACAGGTGTGGTCGTCCGCCAGATCAGTACCGCGCCTGTCTGCTGGAGACGCTTAACGAGGATTTGCAGGTTCTTTTCGTAGTCTTCCAACGACACTTGCTGGTGGCTGGTGGGATTCTTGGGGTTGGCCAGATTCTGGACTTGAGGACCCATGTATTTGAGATCATGGAGTCCCCAGTTGAAATGAATCACGTCCCACTTACCGTCGCCCAGCCAGGCGTCGATGTTCTTGACCCCGTTGGTGGTCGGACCGCAATTCGCCGCCGGGCGGTGAACATTGGCCTGGCCCTTCAGCAGAGTTCGCACGGGGACGGTGTAGCCAATGGAAATGGAATCTCCGAGGAGCAGGACGCGAGGCAGATTCGGATCGTCTTGCACCTTCGCAAAAGCGGCATTCGCGGGCCGTTTGTTCTTGACTTGCGCGACGGCTACCGGCGCGGCGAAGATGACGGCAAGCACGCTGACGATCAACGATCTCATGGTATTTTCCCCTTCAAGTTGAATTGTTTTATTTGGGGAAGTATGAACCCCCGTTCACGGAAACGCAACATCCCGACTCGATCGTCGGGTTCGGCAGACGGGTGGGCAGGTTTACCGCAAAGGAGTCTTCACGTTGCCACGGCGGATGGTTCAATTCCCGGCACAACGAACGTGAAGACCCGTCGACGGACAGTTGACCATGGACTGTAGTCGGCTTACAGTAAGGGTTTACAGATTCTGGGGCGTCGCGGTTCAGCTCGCCTTATTCCGTAGCGGCGTAAATGAGATAGAATGCTTGCCAAACGCGTCATTCCCTGTCTGGATGTGGATCAAGGTCGAGTGGTGAAGGGGACGAACTTCGTGAACCTTCGCGACGCTGGCGACCCGGTCCAGGTCGCTTCGCGATACGAACAGGAAGGCGCGGACGAGCTTGTCTTTTTGGACATCACGGCCAGTCACGAGGCGCGAGACATCATGATTGATGTCGTGCGGCGGACTGCCGAACAGGTGTTCATGCCGTTGACGGTTGGCGGGGGGGTTCGGACCATTGAGGACATACGTGACCTGTTGAATGCGGGAAGCGATAAGGTGTCCATTAATTCAGCGGCCTGCCGGAACCCGGAGTTCGTGCGCGAGGCGGCGCGGCGCTTCGGCAGTCAATGTATTGTCGTGAACATCGATCCCAAACGGGTTTCCAAAGGGGATACGGTCGTCTGGGAAGTGCACATTAACGGCGGCCGCGTGCCGACGGGACTGGAAGCTGTCAGCTGGGCGCGGCAGGTGGAAGAACTGGGCGCAGGTGAAATCGTACTCACCAGCATGGACTGCGATGGAACCAAGGACGGCTACGACCTGGAGATCACGGCTGCCGTCAGTGACGCGGTGACGATCCCGGTTGTGGCCAGTGGCGGCGCCGGCCACCCCGAACATTTGGCCGACGCGATTTTGATCGGGAAGGCCGATGCGGCGCTCGCCGCCAGCATTTTTCACTTTGGCGAATTTTCAATAGCGGAAACAAAACAAATCATGGCGAACCGTGGAGTTCCCGTTCGCTTATAGTACTCGGCCTGTGAGTACCCTGGAGAGATCAAACCATGGCAACCGCGGAAGAACCTGTCGAAACTGGCGACCTGCCGCCGGAACTGGAAGCATTTGCAAAAAAGATGCTCAACAAGCGCGGCGACTTGGAAGTCGACAAGATTTTCCGCGCGCTCGTCAAGATCGAAGGCAGCGACTTGCACATGAAAGTGGGACGCCCGCCACTGGTGCGCGTCCGCGGTGAATTGCGGCCGTTGAATCGGCCCGCCATCGAAGCCGAAGAGATGGTTCGACTGCTTGTGCCGATGATGGACGAGCGGAATCGCGAGATTTTTGAGCGCGACGGCGGCGCGGACTTTGCCTACACGTGCGACGTCGATGGCACGACGTGGCGGTTTCGTGTCAACCTGCTCACCCAACTCGGGCAGATGGGCCTGGTCGCGCGGCGAATCAGCAACTGGATTCCCGATTTCGAAGGTCTCTACCTGCCATCCTCCGTGGAGAGACTGTGTAACTACGATCAGGGTATGGTGTTGCTGGCCGGCGTCACCGGCTCAGGCAAGTCGACCACGATCGCCTCGATGCTCAACTACATCAACCGCAAGTACCGCAAGCACATCCTGACCTTAGAGGACCCGATCGAATTCGTCTATACGGAAGAAAAATGCCTGATCAATCAGCGGGAAATCGGGCAGGACGTGATCGACTTCGAAGTCGGTATGAAGCACGCCGTCCGCGAAGATCCCGACGTCATGCTCGTGGGGGAAATGCGTGACGAGGAGACCTTCATGACGGCGATTCACGCGGCCGAAACGGGGCATCTGGTTTACGGAACGATTCACGCCTCCAGCAGTTCCACGACCATCGGTCGAATCCTGGACCTCTTCCCGGAAGAAATGCATAACGCCATCCGCAGCGCCATAGCCTTCAACATGAAAGGCATCGTGGCTCAGAAGTTACTCAGGTCCATCAAGGAAGGGGTGCCCCGTGTTCCCACGGTCGAGGTGATGTTCTTCAATTCCATGATTGCCAAGCTGGTGCTGGAAGGAGACGACCACAAGCTTCCCGATGCGATTCGGATCGGCGCCGAAGACGGGATGCAGGATTTTACACTGAGCCTGAAACAATTGATCGATGATGGGTTGATCGACCGACCCACCGCCTTCCAGGTGGCGCCGAACCGGGAAGCGCTCAAGATGGCGCTCAAGGGAATCAACGTTTCGCAACCAGGGATTCTCTGATGCGGAATGGTTTTTTCGCGTTCCCGAGCCCACAAGCCTTGTCCTGAAGTTGGGCGTTCGAAACTTGCTGCCAGATTCACAAGTTTAAGCACAAATCATGATACGCATCCTGCTCTGCTCCATCGGCGCCCTGTTCCTTGTTTGCTGCCTGCCCGCGGACTTGCTGGCCGATTGGCCCAGCCATCCGCGCCCGGATGACCGCGGCCCCGGTTCTTACTGTAACCTGTTCAAGATTTTTTCCTGTCTCGCCGTGTTCTGGACGTGGGTCCACACGACCTTGTGTGTCAATCGCGCTTCGCAGTCATTCGAAAACACGACAGGATTTACGCCGGACGTGTGGAGCACCGTGATGATTGTCACGTTCCTAGTCGGGCTGATCGGCGGTGCCCTGGGGATCCCGATCTTCTTTGCCGGGTTTCCCGTCCTTCTGCTGGCCTACATCGTGCCACTCGTTGTTTATATCGTGATCCGCAACGGCAAGGTGCCGGAGGCCGCCAAGGTCCTGACCAAGGATCACCTGAAGAACTGGTTCGCTAATCTGGGTTCCAAACGATCGAAATCGCATGCTCTGGAACCCTGGCAAAAGGGCGCGCCGATCGAAATCCTGCCGGGAACGAAGGATGACCCGGCCAGTCAGGGCGCCGTCATCAAGGCACGCCAGGATCAGGCGTTCTTGCCGATGAAGGATTTCCTCGAATCGGTCTTAAAAAAGCACGCCGGTAAGGTGCTGCTGGACTACAGCGCCGAGGGAGTCACGGTGCGGCTGGAAGTGGACGGCATGTGGCACAACGGGGATGCCATGGAGCGGGAAAAGGCCGATCCCATCCTGGCGGTGCTGAAGACGTTGAGTTCGCTCAATCCGGAAGAACGCCGGGCTCGACAGGAAGGAAAGTTCATTGCCGTCTACCACGACGTCAAGTACGCCTCGAAATTGACCAGCCAGGGAACCAAGACCGGTGAGCGGGCGGTGTTGGAATTCGATGCGGGAGCCGCCGGATTCAAGACGCTGTCCGACATCGGCATGCGCGACAAGATCCAGGAGCAACTGCAGGCGGCGATGGCCGCGCCGTCGGGAATGGTGATCTTTTCGTCGCCGCCCGTCGGCGGCTTGTCCACCACCTGGGAGATCGCCTTCTTGTTCACCGACCGGTTGCTGCGAGACTTTGTGGCGGTCGAGGACGTCGCGAAACCGGAGACGCATGTCGAAAACGTCGATGTCTCTACTTTCAACGCGGCCGCGGGAGAAACACCCATGACCGTTTTGCCGAAACTGATGTTGAAAGAGCCCGAAGTGCTGGTCATGCCCAATCTGGTCAACGGCGAGACGGCTGAATTTCTTTGCGACCAGGCGAACAAGCACAAGAAGCTGGTGTTCGCCGCCGTGCCCGCCAAGGAAGCCGTCGAAGCGCTGCTGCGAGTGCTGTTGCTGAAAGTGCCAGCGGAAAGTTTTGCCAAGGCCGTGCATGCTGTGGTCAATCAGCGTTTGATTCGAAAACTTTGCGAGAATTGCAAGCAACCCTACGAACCGCCGCCGCAGCTTTTGCAGCGACTGGGGATTCCACCCGGACGCGTCACGACGCTCTACCGCGAATGGCAGCCAACCGGAGACGAAAAGGAAGACAAGAAGTTTGTCGATTGCGAGACATGTGGCGGTATTCGATACCGCGGGCGAACGGCGATTTTTGAATTCCTGTCCGTGGACGATAGTATCCGTCAGGTGCTGGTCAAGCAGCCGAAGCTGGAAGTCTTGCGAAAGTACGCCCGGCAGGCAGGCTGTCGCTCTATGCAGGAAGAAGGCATCTTGCTGGTCGCCCGCGGCGTGACGTCGCTGAACGAGCTGCAGCGGGTGTTGAAGCAGTAACCAGAATAGAGAACGGAACCTGGACATGGGATTTTTATTGATATTGTTGATCTTCGGTGGCTGCACGGCGGCCTTGTGGTTTCACGGGTTTTGGAGCAACGTGCTCACCTTGGTCAATTTGATTTTTGCCGGGCTGTTGGCGACGAACTACTTCGAACCGCTCGCCGCAATCGTTTCGGACCAGGTGCCCGACAAGTCGTTTTACCTCGATTTCGTCGTGTTCTGGTTGCTGTTTTGTTTGTCCTTCGGCATCCTGCGCGCCATTTCGGACGGGATTGGCAAGGAGTGGTTCAAGTTTTCCATGCCCTTTGAAATGGCTGGACGCAGCGTGTTCGCCCTCTGGAACGGCTGGTTGATTACCTGTATCGTGTGCATGTCCCTGCATCTCGCGCCTATTCCCGCCAACGCCTTGGGCCTGTTTGATAGCCCCACGGGCAGCATGTTCATGGGGCTCGCGCCGGACCGCATGTGGCTGGCGTTTGTGCAGAGTCGTTCGCGCGGAGCGCTGTCGCGGTCCAATCACAGCGGCCTTTCCCATCCAGACGACGATGCCACGCGAGAAGTATTTGATCCTCGCGGGGAGTTTGCCATTCGCTATCACCAGCGTCGGCTGGACGCTGACGATGGTTCAGGTGGCGGCGGTGGCGCGGTTGAGAATACGGAAACCGAAGATGGCGGCTAGGCCGTGCTGGACGGGTATTCCGTCGTAGTCCCGCGACTCCGTTCGCGGAACCACGGCTGCAAGGGAGTCGCGTGTGGATAGCAAGAAGGACTTGACGCTGCGGGAAGGCAGCGAGGATCGACATCAGGCATGAGTGGTACCTGGCAAGAGCCGTTCGCAGACGACGCTTCGGAAATTTCGTATCGGTCTGTCAGTCTTGCTTGCGTGATCGGATTCCTGCTGGGATTGCTTTCTCCCGTAGCGCTAATCGATCCGCTCTTGTGGATCGTTCCGATCGCCGGCCTGATTCTTTCCGCCTGGGGAGTTCGCAAAGTGGCTGCCGAGCCGAGTCGCCTGACCGGTCGCAACATCGCGGTTGTGGGAATAGCGGTGTCGACAGTGATTCTCGGCTGGGCGCCGACTCGCCTGTTTGTCACGCGGCATTTCGTTTACGCCGACGCGCGAAAAATGGCAGACCAGTGGTGCGCGCTGCTCAAAGCGGGAAAACGCGAAGAGGTGTATGAATTGCACCAGGAACAGCAATTTCGCCGCGCGCCGAGCGTTTCCTTGACGCAGTACTACGAGACCAACGCCGATCCCCGGAAACAGTTGGAGGCCTATTTCGAACGAGAACCGCTGAAAACGCTGGTGGCGCAGGCAGCGGACGGGCAGTTTCGCTTTGTGGGAAACGAAGAACAGAGTCGTGTCCGCGAGAATGGCACCCAGGTCGATTTTGTCGTGCTGCGCTACGATTTCGTTCACCAGGACGAAGTCACGCCGCTGTTGCTGACACTGAAGCGCCGCTTCGTTCCCGCGACCGGAGAAACCCGTTGGAATGTGGAGGCCGTCGCGTTCCTGGAATGAGGCCGGCAGTCAGGCGGGAGAAGTATGATCGACGACAATTCATTCTCCTCCGAAGTACGCACCGTCGTTCAAGTGGCGGCGTTCCTGGACGAACTCAAGCATTCCGCGGCAACGCTGTCGGGCCAAATCGCCGCCAGCCAACGCGGATATTTCACACCGGACGAAGAGGACGCGACGCGGGCGCTACTGGTTTCGTACTGGCAGTCTCGCAATGCCCTGCACGAATTGATTCAAACGTGCCGCGACATGGACGAAACGGGGGAGCAACGGCAACCGGCCGTCTTCCTGACCGCCTTTGCGGCGTCACTCGTGCTGATCGACGCCGCGCGGTTCTTGCGAGAACAAGTTCACGATAATCGCCTTGTCCGCCGGAAGCTCAACGAACCGGCCGTGGAGTTCGGCATTCCTGGTGGCGTCTACGACACCGTGCAGAAAGCGCTGGTCAGTGCCCGCTACGCCTGGCATCTCTATTATGCCATTGAGTACTTTCTGGCCAACGAAGGCGGCTTGCGCGAGTTCGCTCAAGGCACGCAATTTGACGAACTGCTGGAAATCATCGACCGGTTGCGCCATCGGCTGGACGTTTCCGTATCGCAGTTCGCGCGCGCGAAACTCAAGACCCGTTCCAGCCAGTTCTTTCGCCGCCTGGGCCGCGACATCTTCGGCCGCGCCATTTACGGATTGCAGAAGTTCTCGGGGACCGTGGTGGCCGACAAGTTTGTGCGACGTGGTCACGTGCCCGGCTTGCCGGCCGCGGTGATGGTCGAAGTGTCGTCGTTGCTGCGGCCGGGCGACGTGTTGATTGTGCGGAAAGAATACGCGCTCACGAACTACTTCCTGCCCGGCTACTGGCCTCACGCGGCGCTGTGCCTGGGTACCGCGGCCCAGCTTGAACAACTGGGACTTCGGCAGCATGCCAATCTGGACCGCCATTGGAAGGCGTTCGAATCCATCGATGCACCCGATCGGCCCCGTTGCTTGGAATCGATGAAGGACGGTGTCCACGTGCGCCCGCTCTCTTCGCCGCTGGCGTCGGATTCCGTGGTGATCCTGCGGCCCCAACTGGCCGACCCCGAAATTGCCAGGGCCCTCAGCCGCAGCCTGGCGCACGCGGGGAAGCCCTATGATTTCGGTTTCGATTTTCGCCGCGCCGATCGGCTCGTCTGCACGGAAGTCGTCTATCGGGCCTATGATGGAGTGGGCGGCCTGACGGTCCCGCTTACCACGCGGGCCGGTCGCCCGACTCTGGCGGGGCGCGACCTGATTCGCATCGGTTGCCAGCGGCAGGGTTTCGCACCGATTGCCGTGTTTGCGCCGCGGTTCGGCGACAATGTGGTGTATTCGGATGAAGCCACTGAGGTCATGCGGCGCGGCGAAAGATGGGAAGAGAGCACAAGTCCGCAAGCCCACCCACGCGGATGAATACGACCGGATTTCCGCGAGACCATCCCGCCGGCGCCTGCGACTATTCCGCGGCTTTCTCCGTCGCCGGTTCGTCTTCCGGCACTTGCGGGTCGTCGTCGTCCACAGCGCTGCCGTCGTCGTCCGGCTTGTCTTCGTTTGATGGCGATGCCGCGTCGGGCTTGTCTTCCGCGGCGTCGTTTTCGTTGGCGTCGTTTTCGTTGGCGTCGTTTTCGTTGGCGTCGGTGTCCTCGGCAGGCGGATCGGTTTCGCGCAGGACCGGATCGTCCTCGGGCGCGACGCTTGCGGGCCCTTCGCCACGTTCATTGGCGGCCGGATCTGGCTCTCCCGCCGCAGCCGCGGCCGCCAGGGCCTCGGCTTTCAAGCGATCGATTTCTTCCTGCGTCAACGGGCCCTTGGGTAAGACATCATCTTCCGGTGGTTCGTTGAGCGTCGTGCCGCGCAATTGTTTTCTCGAAGCGCTGTTCTTGTAAATCACATAAACGCTGTAACTGCGTGTCGGAATTCCGCCGACCCACTGGTATGTTTCCACTGTGTGATATTTCTGTTCGTCAATCTGCGACGGTTCGCGTCCCAGTTTCTTGCGGACATCGTCGCTGTCATACGTGACGCCACCCGTCGCGGACCGATTCTGTTCCGAAATCATCGATTCAACCGTGGCATGCGCTTGTTCCGACTTCGGTCGCGCGTAAAAGCGGTCGTAGCCGAGCGCCGCCAGCATCAGCACCAGCAAGCCTACCAATATTCCTTGGCGAAGGCCGGCGCCGCGTGCGGCTGTGTCGGCTGGCGCCTGCTGTTCTTCGTTCACTGTTGTTTCATTGACTTCTTCGGACATGGGCTAAACCTCTTGACGGACAAACCCGATTTGAATGTTGATATTTGTGTCGCCGCTGGAACAGCCCGCAGATGTGTCATGGCTGGACTGTACCGCAATTCGCCTCCTCACGCGATCCGGGCCGGGCGGCGTGGGGTCACAGCGGCGTGCGTTCACAGGCATGAAATCGGATCCGGAGCCTTCCCTACAACCACGCTTCCAAGCAACCGCTAAGTCTAATATCCTAACGGGGTGTTTTCCAGTAGCTGTATGAAGATCGAGCTCCCTTTATGTTAGGCGAACCGCCCCGTACTCCCTACGATGTGTCCTTTCCGATCCTGGGCGTCAACGTCCGTGTCACACCCTGGTTCTGGCTGATGGCGGTTGTCCTGGGGTACTCGATGGTTGTTAGCGACAGTCGAGTCGGGGAGGCGAGTCGCGGTCTGTTGTTTGCCCTCTGGATCGCGGCCGTGTTCCTGTCGATCCTGATCCATGAACTCGGGCATTCCATGGCGTTCCGTCGCTACGGGATCGATTCGTATATCGTACTCTATCACTTTGGGGGCGTGGCGGTGCCGTCCCGTTCCTGGGGTTTTCAGGCCTCGCAGCACGGTTCCACCAACAGCCGCGTGATCATTTCCGCCGCGGGGCCCGGAGCGCAACTCGCCGCCGCCGGCATCGTGATGATTCTTGTCCGGCTTTCGGGACATGCTATCCCGAACAGCGTGTACTGGTTGCTCGATTGGTTCGCGCCGCAGCCGAAAGGGTTGCCGGATATTCCCATGCCCATGTATTTTGCCGTCGATTACTTTTTGTGGCCGAGTGTCTTCTGGGCGCTGTTGAACCTGATTCCGGTTTATCCCCTGGATGGCGGGCAGATCGCGCGCGAGTGGTTTGGGGTGCTCAATTCGTTCAAGATTTCCATGGCCGCCGCCGCGGCGGTGGTCCTGTTTGCCTTCACGCTGCCGGGAAGGCCCGTCTTCCTGATGGTGATGTTCGCCGTCTTGGGGTACCAGAGTTATCAGGCATATCAGGCTTATTCCGGTCGCGGCGGCGGGTTTGGAGGACGCCCTTGGTAGATCCCGTCCAGGCAGCCGCGCCGTTGCCGCAGCGGATGGTCGTCTTGGGGGCCAGCAACGTTTTTCGCGGCGTGTCCACCATCGTCGAGACTTCGCAAGGTCTGTTGGGAACACCGCTCGATCTTGTCGCGGCCACCGGGCATGGTCGCTCCTACGGTCTGGCAAGCACGGTACTGTGCCGTACCTTACCGCCCATCTTGAACTGCGGGCTTTGGGCCGCGCTCGAAAGCCGGCCCGCAGTAAGCACAACAGCCGTGATCACCGATATCGGTAATGACATTCTCTATGAGGCCTCCGCGGCGCAAATCACAGATTGGATCGATGAGAGCCTGCGGCGGTTGCGAAGATTCACTGAACGCATTGTGATGACCGAACTTCCGCTGAGCAGCGTCGAATCGCTCGGTCCCAACCGGTTTCGACTGATGCGGACGCTCCTGTTCCCCCGTTCACGACTCACCTTGTCCGCCGTGCGGGACACCGCATTCCAGTTGAATCGCAATCTCTTGCAACTCGGCCAGCAATACGGCGCGACGGTGGTGCAACCAAAAAGCGAGTGGTATGGCATCGATCCGATTCATATCAAACAGAAGTTTTGGCGCCAGGCCTGGCCCGCCATTCTGCGATCGCTGCCGGCCGAGGAACGCGACGTGTCATGTCCGGAGGGCTCACTGTGGCGCTGGCTGAGGCTGCGCTGCGCGCGTCCCGCGGAACAACAGCGGTTCGGAATCGTGCAACGACGATCGCAGCCGGCGGTCATTCTGAAAAACGGAACCGCGGTTTCATTTTATTGACGCGCGATGTCGTCGTCGATTTAACAAACCTCGCGCGTGTTCTGCGCTGACTCCGTTGCTGATCGCGAATAAACAAAATCGCAAAATTGTGTCGAAATCATGTTGCAATTATTTTCGAGATTCGTACAACTTAGGCATAAGGATGTGTGTAAGCCGCTGTTGTTTGCTTTGTCAACATCGTTTGTGTTGCGATTAGCAAACACTTGAGACGATGCTTTTCGTCTGAAGAAGCGGTTTGGTGAGTTGAATGTGAGGATGTGTGAGCGGGTTCCAGATGGAAGTTGTGAACAGTCCTGACTGAAACCCAGTAAACGGAGGACGTACTGTGGCCAAGAAGAAAGCTGCTAAGAAGAAGAAGGCAACGAAGAAGAAGGCAACGAAGAAGAAAGCTACTAAGAAGAAGGCGACTAAGAAGAAAGCTACTAAGAAGAAGGCTACGAAGAAGAAAGCCGCCAAGAAGAAGGCTACTAAGAAGAAAGCCGCCAAGAAGAAGGCTACCAAGAAGAAAGCCACTAAGAAGAAGGCGGCCAAGAAGAAGAAGTAGCACGTCGATCGTTTGCAATTCTTCAAGAAGCAATCCGAAAACAACAAGAAAGAGCCGCGGAAGTCATTTTCCCGCGGCTCTATTTTTTTGTCTGTTCCCCGTCGGCTTTTTCAAGCCATTCCGCGTGACTGCGCCCTTGTTGCACTCAAAATAGGCGAGTCCCAACTACCCCAGGACGGGAAGCTGTGGTTTCGGTGGCGCCTGGGCCGCTACGCTGGCTAGGTGGCGTACCAGACTGTAAGTCAATTTCTCCAGCACGGGCCCGGCGACCGGGTCATCGAACGTGGCGTCGACCGCACCATCGTCGCCATTGGTACGGATGTGGATGTTGATGGGCACTTCGCCCAGGAACGGCAGACCGCGTTGTTCCGCCGCCTGGCGAGCTCCGCCGCTGCCGAAGATGTCGTGCCTCTTGTTGCAGTCGGGGCACACGAAACCACTCATGTTCTCGACCATTCCCAAGACCGGAATGCCTACTTTCTGGAACATGGCGATGGCCTTGGTCGCGTCCAGGAGGGCGACGTCTTGCGGTGTGCAAACGACCACAGCGCCGGTTAAGGGCAAAAGCTGGGACAGCGTCAAGGCAATGTCCCCGGTCCCGGGCGGCATGTCGATAATCAAGTAGTCCAATTCGCCCCAGGCGGTATCGCGGAGGAACTGGGTGATCGCGCCGTGGAGCATCGGACCGCGCCAGACAACAGCCTCTCCGGGCGGCACCAGGAAACCGATCGACATGACAGGCATTCCGTCCTTGTCAATCGGGACGATCTTCTGCTGTTCGTCGATGGACGGGCGCGGCGCGTCGGCCACGCCGAGCAAATGCGGGACACTCGGACCGTAGACGTCAGCGTCCATCAGACCAACTTTGCAGCCGGCCCGTTTCAGCCCAAAGGCTAGTGAAGCCGCAATCGTACTCTTGCCGACTCCTCCCTTCCCTGACCCGATGGCGATGACATGCTTGGCGGTCAAGCCGATCTCGCCAAGTTTTTGTGGGGCACGATCGTGAGCGGTGGACGTGACCACGACTTGTTTTGCGGATGGCAGTTTTGCCGTCAGACGCTCGCGAACGGAATCGACGACGTCGTTCCAGATCGGGGCGCTGGCCGTCGTCAGTCCAATGGTCACTGCCAACTGATCGCCATCGATACGAATGTCCTTCACCTGGTCCATCTGAACGAGGCTGCGGCCTGTTTCAGGATCCTTGATCTCTTTCAACACCGTTTCGACGGCACTACGATCCAATTCCGACATTATCAACTCCCTACTGTTTCGAGTGCATACTTATACCGAATTGTCGGGGCGGCGAAGATTCCGCGGATCCTACGTTTTCGGAGATTCGAACCCAGCCACGCCGGCGGGGCACCTGCACATCATGAATTTGATTGTTTATTTACGCGATCGCTGGCCATGTCCTTCCATGGCAAACGCTCAAACAGTTCCCGTCGCCAATCCAGGCGGTTCGCCGGAGCGATTTCCAAATTCCGCCGCACGATGTCAAGAACGCCGCGAAGCTCGCGCGTGGACGGCACAAAATGGCACGCGCCAAGTTCGCGGAGTTGCCACTGAACCGGCTTCAGTTCCCGGCTGCCGAGCACGACGAGTCGAGCCTCGCGGTACTGGCGGCCGACGTCTGCCAGCCACTGGCCAACGTGCCGAACTCCAAGTGAAACGGCATCCAAGCCAACAACGCTGTTGGGGGACTCACTCAAGCGAATCACCACGTCCGCCAGGCTGCGGGACTCGCAAACCTCAATCGGGGCGTCCCGCGAAGCTCGTCGAAAAGCCGCGGCCCACACAGGTTTTTTTTCGCAAACGATGAATCGGGCGGTTGGGTGCATCGGCAACAGCTATCCTAGAACGCTTCACGCCGCTTGGCAACGGGCCTCGATTCGCTGATTTGCGCTGCGAGCGTCTTTTCGTGGTCGTTCGCTGCGGGCGTCTCGTTTCTCCAGGTGCATCGTCTGCGCACCCGTTTCAAAGCCTTCTCGCTATCCGACGACGCAGATTCAATTCATGCGACCGCCGCACGCTAATCCTCGATTTGCAATTGTTCAATCCGACGCAACAGTCGTGGGCGGCTAATGCCGAGTCGGCGGGCGGCTTCGGCCTTGTTTCCGCGAGTCTTTCGCAGGGCACGGCGCACGACCTCTGCTTCCACTTCCGACAAAATGCTATCCAGATCGACGTTTTCCGGTACTTGCGAAGTAACGCGGTGCGCTGCGGCTTCCAGCGAGATCCATTCCGGCAAGTCGGCCGTCGTGACAAAGTCGCTACGTGCCGATTTCACCGCGGCATCCACGATGGCTCGCAAATCGTCCACGTTGTTCGGAAACGAATACGGCACGAGTGCGTCCAAAGCCTCTGTGGTCAGGCCACGAAGCTGTTTGGTCTGCGTTCGATTCCACAATTCAACAAAATGCTGCGCAAGCAGAGGGATGTCTTCCTGCCGCTGGCTCAGAGGCGGAAGATGAATCTCCACGGTCCTTAGTTGGGACCGCAGGTCCGCGCTCAAGCAATCCGCGGTTAAGGGAATTTCCGAGGTGGAAAGGACGCGCGTGTTGGTCGCGGTAAGGAACGATGACAGCGGTTGCCAGGTTGATTTCGGCAGCTTCTCCACGTGGGTCAGCAGCAACGACGCCTGTTGTGCCGGATCTGTTTGTGCCAAATGCTCCCGCAGGCTTTGCAGCGTTTCCACGAGCGTGTCGCTGCTCAAGACAGCCCCATCCAGTGGGATCAGCAGTGTCCCTGATTCACCGCCATGGATGATCCGGGCGATGAATTCTTTGCCGACTCCGGGCGGCCCGGTAAGGAGTACCGAACTGCGGCAGCCTTGCGCGAGTTCCACCTGGCGCCGGACCAGCTGGATGGCGGGGCTGCTGCCAATGAGTTGGTCTGCGTGAAAAACCGCGGAATCTTTGGCGCGGAGTTGCTGCAGCAACTCGTGCAGCTGCAGGTGTTCCGGCAGCGGAGATGCCGGCGTGTCGTTGTCCGCCCCGACGATGGCCAATGCCGCGACGACACCGGAATCGGCCACCAGCGGTTGGAAGTCGACGCGGCGGGGCAAATCCTGGAGGGTCACCTGCATGGAGACCGCGCTGCCGAGAAACACTTCTGCGGGCGGGCAGAGCCGCGCGAGCCGGGAGGGCAGGCTGTCGTCCTTTCCAGAATGAAAACGGCACTGTTGGCCGACCAGGTCGTCGTGGTCTGCCCCTAACCAATTCCCGCAGGCCGCGTTGCAATACAGGAATTCACCGCTGCCGCTTACCAGATAGACCGGTCGAAGACTCTCCTGCAAACATCGCAGCAAAGCGGTCGTGCTGGAAGGCGGGCGCCCCATATCAGTCCATACTTCCGGCGATCTGTGTCGGCACGGCATGCGCGGGAGCAGTGACTTCGCTTTCCGGCGGCGAAGTCTGCAGCATGATATCGCTCGACTGAGCGGGCGTCATGACCAAACCGGGAACGACCCCGATCGCCAGTATGGCCGCCGCACAAAGGGCGACACTCGCCGAACTGCTCCACGCCAGAGGCGCCGATTCCCGCTGATCGCTTTCGCGAAAGTACATCACGGAAACGATTCGCAAATAGTAAGCGGCCGCGACGGCGGCATTCAAAGCGCCGACGATGGCCAGGACCAGGAACCAGAAAGAAAGCCCCGACTTTTCGGATTGCAGAGACAAGCTGATGGCGCTCGTGAACAAGGACAGCTTTCCCCAAAAACCAGCCAGGGGAGGCAAACCGGCGAGCGAAAACATGAAGACGGACATCGCGGCCGCGGCCAGCGGGTGACGGCGGCCCAGGCCGTGCAGCTGTTCAATCCGATCCAGTGGTCGCTCCTCGCTGCTCAACATCGCCAAGGTCGCGAAGGCGCCCAGGGAACCGAAAGAATAAACAATCAGGTAGAACAGCATCGCCGCGACGCCGCCACTCACTTGCGACGTCAATGCGACAGCCAGTCCGATCAGCAGGTAGCCGCCATGAGCGATGGAGGAATAAGCCAGAAGTCGTCGCAAGTTGCTTTGCCAGAGCGCGCAGATGTTGCCCAGTGTCATTGTCAAGATCGACAACACGATGGCGATTTGCCACGCCGTATCGGAGGCCAGCGGCAGCGCGATCAGTGTCAAACGTACCAAACCGACGACTCCGGCGATCTTGGGAACCACGGCCAGTAAGGCCGCGTTGGCGTTGGTCGTTCCCTGGTAAACATCGGGCGCGTAAAAATGAAAAGGAACGGCGGTGATCTTGAAACCCAAGCCGGCAAAAATCAGGATCATCACCAAAGGGAGCAGTGCTGGGAACTAGGCGCTCCCACCGTGCGCGATCGTGGTCGTGCCGGTCATGCCGTACAGCAGGGTCATGCCGTACAGCAGCATGGCCGAGGAGACCAGGCTGAGGAAAAAATACTTGATGGTGGCTTCCGCGGTTCCCGCGTCTTTGCGTCCCAGGAATAGCAGGACGTAGGTCGGGATCGAGATGAGCTCGAACGCGAGAAACAGGAATACGAGTTCGTTTGCCCGTGCCACCAGCATGAGACCGACCGAGAGCATCATGACCGTGCCAAAGTATTCACTCGCCAACGCCCGTGACGCAGTCCGGGATGCGGCCAGCGTCAACAGCAGCCCCATAGCCACCGCCAACCAGCGTACCGTCTGGCCGAAGGTATCCGCCAGCAGCAACGATGGATGCTCGGTCACCGCCGCCCCGGCACTGGCGGCAACGCTGCCGCTGCGAAGGATCCAGAAGCCGGCAATCAAGTAGATCAGCGTCGCGAAACCGACCCACCAGACGCGGCTACGCGTGAACGTGCCGCCGAGAAAAATCCAAGCGGCTCCGATGGTCAAAATCAGCTCGGGAAGCAGTGACTTGATGGTCTCGAGGTTAACGAGCACGGACGAGTTCCTCCGCAGTGCCCGGGACTGGCTGAACGGTTTTCTCGTCCAGCGGCCGGTGTTGGTCGTGAAGGTGTTGGTCGATATTGACCGTGACTTGTTCGAGTGACGGAGACATGCGATCCAGGAAGAATTTCGGCTGCAAGCCGATCCACAGGATAAAGATGCAGAGCGGCGCCAGTGCCGCGATTTCCCGGACGCTCAAATCCGCGACCGGCTCGCGATGTCCGTCCATCGTCGGTTCCTTCAGCGGCCCGAAGAAAACTCGCTGCACGAGCCACAGCATGTACCACGCTCCCAGAACGACTCCAGAGACCGCGAGCACGGCGATCACGCGAAGCGATTGAGCAGTCAAGTCAGGCGCGTCGGCGAAGGCTCGCTGGAACATTCCCACCAGCACCAGAAATTCACCGGCGAAGCCATTCAGTCCGGGCAGCCCAATGCTGGAAAACGTGAAGACTAGCATGAACAACGCCAGCCACGGCATTTTTCTGGCAATACCACCGAGCTTGCCGATCTCGCGCGTGTGATAGCGTTCGTAGATCATGCCGACCAAGGCAAACAGGCCGCCGGTAGAAATCCCGTGATTGATCATCTGCAGCGTTCCACCCTGAATTCCAATGGGATTCAAGGCGAACAGTCCCAGCATGCAGAAGCCCAAATGACTGACGCTGGAATAGGCGATCAATCGCTTCATGTCTTGCTGAGCCAAGGCGACCAAGGCGCCGTAAATGATCCCAATAACAGAAAGCCATAGGACCCATGGCATGCAAACCGCCGTGGCATCGGGAAGGATCGGGATGCTGAAGCGGAGAAAACCATAGGTTCCAATCTTCAACAGGATTCCCGCCAGGAACACGCTCCCTGCCGTCGGTGCCTGAACATGTGCCAGCGGTAACCATGTATGGAGCGGAAAAAGCGGGACCTTAATGGCGAAGCCGGCGAACAGGGCGACGAAGATCCAGAGTTGCATGTGGAGCGGCAGGCCTCCCGCGTCCCGGATCTGCTGGGTCAATTCCGCGATCGAAAACGTGTAAACACCGCCGCCGCGACTGCCGTTCCACAACACGATCGCCAGCAGTCCCAGGAACGTCAATACGCTGCCGGCCAGTGTGAACAGGAAGAATTTGATTGCCGCGTAGCGACGATCCTCGCTACCCCAAATCCCGATCAGGAAGAATAGCGGAATCAATGTGAATTCAAAAAAGACGTAAAACAGGATAATGTCCCGCGCGGCAAACACGCCGAGTGAACCGCATTCCAGAAGCAGCAGCATCCCGAAAAACAAGGCTGGCCGATCTTGAATCGCTTCCCAGCTGACCAGCACGGCCGTCAGCATCAACAATGCGGACAAGCCGAACATCCAGACGCCGAGTCCGTCCAGACCGACCTGGAATTCAATCTGCCACGGTGAAGACGCATCCAGCCACGGTAGTGTTTGCGACGCGAAACCCTCCGCCTCGACAATGCCGTCGGCCGGAAACTGCGCGACCAGGTAGCCGGCGCCTGCCAATGTGGCCAGCGTGACGAGCAAAGCCAGATTGCGCACCGCCTTCTGCCCGAGCGGGGCCACAGGCCACATGGCAATGGCCCCGGCGAGTGGCAGGAAGATCGTGGCAAGTAGTAAGGTTGACATGTCCATTGTTCTAATTCGCCGCCCATATCATCCGCGCCGCAACCATGATCAACGCGCCCAGCACCATGGCCAGCGCGTAAAACTGAACCAGGCCCATCTGCAGCGATCGCATCAACAGGCCGGCAAGCGGCGGGATTCGCCCGCAGACGTTCACCAAGCCGTCCACCAAATAGCGATCCAGCCAGTAGCTCAAGCGCGCGACGCCCTGCAGGGGTTTGACGATCACCGCACTGTAGATTTCATCGAGAAAGAATTTGTTGAGTGAAAGCTGATAGGGCGACAGTCCCGCAAGGCCCGGCCGCCGTTCCATTTTCATGGCCTTGCCCACTCGAGCAATCTCGTTCCTGTCGCCCAGATAGAAATAAGTCGCCGATCCAATCCCCAGCAGCGCGACGACTGTGCTGATCACGGCGACATCCAAGTGGAAGCCGGGCATCGTCGTTTGCGTGACAGCACCCGCCGCCAGCGATGGCGTTTGCTGGAGAAAATCTGCGAACGACGAGTCCAACGTGAAGCCGACGAAGACCGCGCAAGCCGCCAGCGCGACCAGCGGCATCGTCATGGACAAAGGAGATTCGTGTGCGTGGTGACCAGCTTCTGGCGGGATGCGTTCTTTTCCGTAGAAGGTCAGGAAGAAAGCGCGAAATGTGTAGAAGGCCGTCAGGAACGAGGTAACCATCGCAACGTAATACAGCCAACCGTAAATGCTCGCGTACGGGCTGCTACCGGAATGTTCCGCTGGAGCTCCGCTAACTTCGTATCCGGCCAAGTGAACCGGTATCGTGTCGGCAGCGGCCAGGTGCGCTTCAGCAGGGACGTGCGCCTTGTCGTGCACCGCCGCGACGATGGCATCCTTGCTCCAAAAACCAGCAAAAGGAAAGACACCCGCCAAGGCCAGGCAGCCGCAGGCGAACGTCAAGTGCGTGATCGGCATCCGCTTGCGGAGACCCCCGAAGCGTCGCATGTCGATCACATTTCCCATGGCATGCATGACGCTTCCCGAGCCCAGGAAGAGCAGTGCCTTAAAGAACGCGTGCGTGAACAGGTGGAACATGCCTGCCACGATGCCGGCCATGCTCCCCGTGCCCAGCGCCAGGAACATGTAGCCAAGCTGGCTGACCGTGGAATAGGCGAGGACTCGCTTGAGATCGTTTTGGGTGAGGGCAATCAGTCCGGCCAGCAGTGCCGTTCCGGCGCCGACGCATGCCACAACCATCTGTGCTGTTGGCGATGCCGTAAACAAAGGCGTGCAGCGGGTGACCATGTACACGCCCGCGGTTACCATCGTCGCCGCGTGGATCAGGGCGCTCACCGGCGTGGGGCCCTCCATCGCATCGGGCAACCAGACGTGCAAGGGGAACTGAGCGCTCTTGCCGCAGGCTCCCAGCAGCAGTAGCAGGCAGATCGCGAGCAAGACGGCTTGACCATGTGGCCCGACAACATAGTCATCGCTGGCAATCCGCGTAGCCCCCAGAACTCCACGCACTTCAGGCGACGCTGCTGCCGTGGCCGCCGCACCCTGAACAGCATCCGAATCATGAAAGTTTAAGGTTCCAAACGTCGTCCAGATCAGGAAAATGGCCAAGGCGAATCCAAAGTCGCCGATGCGGTTGACCAGGAACGCTTTCTTGCCGGCCGCCACGGCCGAGGGCTTTTCGTACCAGAATCCAATCAGCAGGTAGCTGCATACACCGACAGCTTCCCAGAATACGAACAGCAGTGCGAAATTACTGACCGAGACCAGCATGGTCATGGAGAAAATAAACAAAGACACGTAGCTGAAAAAACGCCAGTAGCCGCGGTCTCCCTTCATATAGCCGATGGCGAACAGCACGACTAGCGACGCGACGAACGTCACCATGCACAGCATGATGGCCGATAGCGCGTCGGTGCGGAGGGCGACTTCGATTTGAAAATCGTGCAGGCCTCCCGTGACCGATCCACTGCCTTCCGCGGGTGGAGTAATCCGCTGGTCGTAGGCGTCGGAGACGTCGGCCCAGGTCCAGAGGTTATAGACCTTCTCAAAGCCATGCGGCGATCCGGCTTTGCTGATTTCGCCTCGCACCGCCAGCAGTAGCAGGACGCTGCACAGGAAAGAACCGAGCGCGGCTGCCAGCGCCAGCCAATGGCTCTGCCCACGCAGCAGTTTTGGGCCCAGCAGCGCGATCAAGAGAGCGGCTGCCAAGGGCAGGCCGGTAATGCATAACAGGTACTTGAGGATTTCGTCCATGTTCGTTCGTGGCAGGTGCGTTGGGGTTGCGGCGACCTTACACGCGTGTTCGATGTCGTTGTTGTTCCAGGTCGAGTTCCGGTTCCACGCCCGCGGGCGTGAGCTGCGGCCACTCGCGTTCGTCTTCGATCTCTTCGGGTATCTGCTGATCTACGAATCGAGGTTGTCCTTCTTCACGCAAGTTCTGCCAGAAGGCGATATCCAAGGTCTGGCTGCGCTGGAACAACATCAGTATCAAGGCCAGCGCAATCGCGGCCTCACAGGCGGCCACCGTGATGATGAACAACACCATCATCTGGCCGCCCAAATTGCCATGAAAACGGCCAAACGCAACGAGACTCAACGAAATCCCCTGCAGCATCATTTCCGCGCAGAGGAACATCACGATCATGTTGCGGCGCACGAGAAAACCGATCAGGCCAATTGCAAAGAGCAAGCCGCCGACAATCAAGTAGTTCTGCAACAGCGCCATTTCATTCATCGTTTCGCGCTCCTTCGACCCCCTGGTTGGGCAGCTGCGGCTGCTTGCCATGAATCACAATGGCAATCGCGCCGACCAGGGCAACCAGCAACAGGGTCCCGGCCACTTCGACGGAAACGAGATGCGTGCCAAACAACGTATTGCCCAGGTTGGCCATGTGGTCCGGAGCGCCCGATGTGGCGGTGTCCCCGGCAATCGGATCTGCCGTCGGTATGGGTGCCGTGGACGGCAGGCTGGCCACGGCAAATGTCATCAGGCCAGTAAGCGCCGCCGCGGCAATCACCGCGAACGGTTTGGGCAACCAGCCCCAGCTAACGCGATCATAAACTGTGTGTCCGGCAGGTTGCGCCAGCATCAACACGAACAGGAACGTCACAACGATCGCTCCCGCATAGACGGCAATCGTGACGACACCCAGGAACGGAGCCTCCTGGTAGAGGAACAGCCCGGCGACTCCCAGCAGCGAAATCGCAAACCAGATGGCAGTGTAGATCGGGCTGCGCACGCTGATGGCGATCACCGCGGCGACCAGAGCGGTCCCGGCCAGCAACCAGAAGAAAACTTGATGGGCGAGATCGCCGAACCAGGGCAAGTCGGCCGCCAGCAATCCCAGTCCGGCGCAGCCGAGCAGCACGCCCAGGTAGCGTCCCCGCTTCCAACCGCCTGGCAACATCAGCAACAGGCCCAAGGCACCCGCCACAATTCCCCAGCACGAGAGCGATGCCAGGCAGGGGTACGACTGGCACCACGCGCAGGCCGCGTCTTCGCTGCCTTCAGCCAAAAGGAAACCGGCAAGGTTCATGGGGAACCTCCCAGACCGGCCGACTGCATGGGTTCGCGATCTTTCGTTTCGTCAAAGACGCTGAGCAGTTTTTCTTTGTCGAACACCATTTCCTCACGACTGCGGCCTGTCAGATTATACAGGCTGGTCAGTTCGATCGCATCGACGGGACAAGCTTCCTCGCACATCCCGCAATAAATGCAACGCAATTCGTCGATCGTAAAACTCTCCGGATACTTCTCGCGATCTTCCCAGGGACTTTCGACGCCGATGATGTCAATGCAATGAGCCGGGCAGGCGGTGGCGCATAGGAAGCAGGCGACGCACTTGACACGCCCCTGTTCGTCCTTATTTAACCGGTGGACGCCGCGATAGATCAGTGGCGCGTCAATCTGCGGCTCCTGCTCGGGATAGCTGACGGTGACGGTCTTGCCGGCAACGGAATTCTTCAAGTGCTTGAACGTCGTGGTCAAACCCTGAGCGAACATCGGCAGGTACATTTTTCCCGCGAGTCCCAGTTCTGGTTCCTCTACCCAAGTGATTTCCGGATCGTCGGTCTTCATGCTAAACCTGACTGTCGATTTGTGAAGGGTGAAGATCGTGCCGCGCCCGATTGTCCGCGATCAAAGGTCCGGCTGCGGCGATGGCAACCCACGAAAGGACAAACGTTCCCCAGCCGATCGCCATCTTGACGCCGGTACTCAGCGAACCGCCAAATTGTTCCACCGTGGCCATGACAACGAAATTAACGACGCCCAGCGGCAGCATGACTTTCCAAGCCAGGGCCATGAGCTGATCGAAGCGGAATCGCGGCCAACTCCAACGTACCACCATAAAGAACACGATCACGGCGATGATCTTGACGGCCAGCGCGACAATACGCACGATCGCCGGTACCCAACCGATGCTCTCGGCGGCAGGATCCCCGGTCAGTCCCCACGGCAAATGCCAGCCCCCCATGAACAAGATCACAATCAGGAACGAAGCGGTGATCATGTGCAGGAATTCGGCGACCAGGAATAGCAATAACTTGATTCCGGAGTACTCGGTGTGATAGCCCCCGACCAGTTCCTGTTCGCATTCAGGCAGGTCGAAGGGCAGCCGCGCCGCTTCCGCGAAGGCGGCCACGACAAAAACCAGGAAGCCCAGCGGTTGCAGCAGAAAGCACCAGCCCTGCGTGGTCTGAGCGTGAATGATGGCTTCCAAATCCAGCGAGCCGGCCGCCACGACGACGGCCAGGATTCCCAGTCCCAAGGGAACTTCATAGGCGATCAATTGGGCGCTGGAACGAAGGCCTCCCAGAAAACTGTACTTATTGTTACTCGCCCAGCCACCGAGGATCACGCCGTACACGGCGATGCTGGAAAGGGCAAACACATAGATCATGCCCACGTCGACCCCGGGCGCCACGACCAGCTTGATCGGCTCCGTCCGCCCAAACCAATCCGGCGGGATCATGCTGCCGAACGGAATGACCGCGAACGCCGCCAGCGCCGCGGCGAGAATCAAGATCGGCGCGGCGACAAACAGCACCTTGTTGACGTGCGCCGGTGTGTACTCTTCCTTGAAGATGAATTTCACGCCGTCGGCCAGTGGCTGCCCCAGCCCGAACAACCGGAGTTTGGTGAGCGGCATCCCCACTCGGTTCGGTCCACGGCGATCCTGGATCCAGGCGGCAATGCGGCGCTCCAGCAGCACAAAATAGGCCGCGGCCGTCATCAGCCCGCCTATCAACAAGGCGATCTTGATCAGAGCTTCGAGGATGATTGCTGTCATATTTCCAAAACGCTCAGAAGTTGCCTGCCGTGTCCTCCGGGACCGTCGTCAGACCAGTTGATTCACTTTCATGTCGATACCGGAACCGGGAATCTCGCCCGCCGCCGCGTGGAAGCAGCCGATTACGATCCGCAGTTCCTGGCGGACCG
>CALBSZ010000583.1 GCA_937967665.1 uncultured Planctomycetaceae bacterium | reverse complement strand
CGCATGTACCACCAACACGGTGTCGACTTCTTTGACCGGCACGCGTATGTCTGGGGCAGCTTTAACTCGTACGCACCCGGACTAGGTGGATTGATCTACCGCTGCACACAGCCTGTCAAAGACCGGCTCAGAAACCGCCTGCGCTTGTCCGCCTACAATTTGAATCGGCACGCTCTGGCGGAGTACGTCGGCAGGATGCAACGATTCCAACCACGCGTCGTCTGGGGATTCAGCACCGCTGTCTACCTGCTGGCACTCGAAGCCGAAGCCCGCCAGATCAAGATGCCCTCGCTCAAGGTCGCCGTGCTCACTTCCGAACCCGCATTTCCACATATGGTGGAATCCGTCGAACGTGCCTTCGATGCCAGGGTCGTCCGCCAATACGGTTCTACGGAAAACGGCGTGATCGCCTTCGATACGCTCGACGGGACCATGCGGGTGCGCGAAGACATGACGCTGGTGGAAACCGTCGCCAACAACCAAGGCACCTATGATCTCGTCCTGACGCGACTGAACAATCCTTCGTTTCCGCTGATTCGCTATGCCATCGGCGACGCCACCGATCGGCCGCTGGAAACCCCTGCCCAAGGCTTTGCCGTCATGGGAGAAATCATCGGCCGCACCAGCGATGTTCTGGTCACCAAAAACGGCAACTGGATTCACCCTCAGCGATTGGCACCAGTGTTCGATTACGTCATGGAGATTCGCCGCTATGCCGTGCACCAGGACGCCCAAGGGAAGGTGACCTGCCTGCTGGAGCTGACGACCAGCGATACTCCGTTTGACACGCATTCGCTGCACCAGCAGCTGACACAGGTGTTGGAGGGGTTTCCGGTCGAGATGAAAGTGGTCGAGCAGATTCCCGTGACGCGTTCTGGCAAGACCCGCATCATCGTCTCGGAAATCGTCAGCATGCAAAACCCCAGCCGCGAGACCCTGGCGGCCGTAACCGAACGCGCCTAAACCATATATACACCATTGACTTACATTGAACAGTGGTTTATATTGCCCATGCTAACGGAAACATCCAGCCTACGAATATACCCTGTCCTTCCCGCATTAGCTGAACGGTGTTGATATGTCGAGTCATCCACGCCAATCGCTTTCGCCTCGCGATGTATCGCGAGCGCTGTACCGCCATCGAAAGAAGTCGATGCTGTATTTCCTGGCGGTCTTGAGTGTCACCTTCGCGGCGCTCATCTTGATGCCTCGCCAGTTTATTTCGGAGGCCAGCCTGTTCGTGCGCGTCGGCCGGGAAACGGTAGGCCTGGATCCCACTGCCACAACGGGTCAAACGGTTGACCTGCTGGCCAGCCAGGAAGGCGAGATTTTTTCGGCGGTAAATCTGTTGCGCAGCCAGCAGCTGTTCGAAACCGTTGTGGACGACGTCGGCGCGGAACTGATCCTCGAGCCGCAAACGACGCTGGCTCAAGCAGACCCGCAGGTACACCGCGCGTCGCTGACCATGGATTGGGCCAAACCGGCCGTGAAGTGGTTGCACGAGATGCGTTTGCTGGACAGTGTCAGCCAGCGTGAGAAGGCGATTAAGGAGTTGCGCAAGTCGATCGACATCGAGAACGCACGCAAGTCGAGCGTGATCATGGTGAGCTGCCAATCGCACAGCCCGGAACTCGCCCAATCCATCCTGACGAAGTTCCTGGACGAGTACCAACAGCAGCACTCGCGGATTCACCGCACCGCGGGTTCGTTTGCGTTCTTCTCGTCGCAAGCGGAAGTCTTGAGGCGGGACTTGGTCGAAGCGGAAGAGCTGTTGCGGGATGCGAAGACCAGCGGCGATCTGGTGTCGCTGACGGGACAGAAGGCGGTCCTTGAAGAGCAGATGAAGCTCCTGAATCAAGAGCTGACGCGCACCGAAGCCACGCTGGCCGCTTCGGAATCGCGCATCGAGGCGGCTCAGACCATGAATCCGGAATGGATTGATTGGACCCGTTCTCCGGAAGCGGTCCGGCTGAACAACGTCACGCTGAATGGCATGCGCGACCAGCTTTATACCTTGCAGCTTCGCGAGCGCGAACTCTTGACGAAGTTCGAGGATCAGGATCCTCGCGTCATGTCCATCAAGGAGCAGGTCAAGCACGCCCAGGACCTGCTGGGCCGCCAGGAACTATTGAACGAATTCGCATCGGCGCAGGCCTTGCGGGCGACCGCCGATTCCCTGCGTTCACAGAACGAACAGATGCTGGAGAAGCTGCGTTTGTTGAACGAGCGGGAAGTGATCGTCCAGCAACTGCAGCGACAGGTTGACCTGGCTGACGAGAACTATCGCAAGTACCAATCCAACGTCGAGCAAGCGAGAATCGACCAGGAACTGCAGTTACAACGGATTTCGAACGTTAATATCGCTCAAGCACCGACACTCGTGGAGGACCCCGTCGCGCCTAACAAGCCGCTGCTCGCCATCCTCGGGTTGTTTGTCGCGGTGACCGGCAGTATTGGCATCGCGATCACCGCCGAGGGCATGAACACTCGGCTGCGGGACGAGCAGGATGTGGCCAACTTGCTGGACATGCCGGTGTTGGTGACGGTTCCCAGAACGTCGCCGCGGAGCCTGCGTGTGATTTAGATCCAGGAGATTCGCACAGACCGTTTTCACACTCGAGAGCATTCCATGTCGACCGAAGAAATCACCCGCATGCGCCCCGCCGCCCGCCGCGAACGCCAGGCGGCTCAGGTGTTGCCCCAGTTCCAATCGCTGCTCGGCCAGGTGCTCAATGCCGCCGGACAGGACGAGGTGATCACCATTGGTGTCACCAGTGTTCGCCCGGGAGCCGGCGTCAGTACCGTGGTGGCCAATCTGGCGGCCTGCGCGGCGGGCAGCGTTTTCGGCAAAGTGCTGCTCGTTGACGCCAACACCAGCCGCTCCTCGTTGCGACGTACATTTTCCTTGGATCGCGGTCCCGGCCTGGCCGAATTGCTGCTGGGCTCCGCGTCTTTGGAAGAATGCATCCAGCAAGTGGCCGTGGACAACCTGTTCGTGATGGGCATCGGAAATGTCCGTCGTTCCAACGCTCCGGTCATCGCACCTCGCGACTTCAAGCGATTTCTGGATCTGGCGAGCCAGCAGTGCCGCTTCATCGTTTTGGACCTCCCGGCAGCCGCCGGTGCGTCCTCCTGCTTCTCGCTGGTGCAGGAATTGTCGGGCATCGTCCTGGTAATCAGCGCCGACAAAGACAGGAGTCCGCGCGTCCGCCGTTGTGCGAAGCAGCTACGCGACGCCGGGGGCCACGTGATTGGTGCTGTCCTGAACAAGCAACACGAGCGCTTGCCGGAGTGGCTGGACGAATCTCTCGCGTAGAACATCAACCAGAACAACGTCATTCCCAGCCTTCCGATCCGTGATACGACGTACCGCCAAGACCCACTCCGCGAACCCCGTCGTACTGACGACACCGCAGTTTTTTGCGGCGCTGCGACGCGAACGTTTGCGCGCGGATCGCAGCGGCATTCCGTTTTCGTTGATCGTCTTTACGGTGGAACTGGAATCCGCGGCGGCCTGCCGGAAGGAACGCCGTGTCCTGGCCGAACTCATTCGCCGCCGCATCCGCGAAGTGGACGAAGTGGGTGAAATCGACGGCACCCGAATCGGTGTCCTGCTGCCCTACACCCATGAAGACGGCGCGGAAGTCCTGGCTCACGACATTATCGACATCTACTTCGACGATTCCGCTCTACGCTATACGATTTCAACCTACCCGGACATCCTGGAGCCGCAGGTTCATGATGACGTGGAATTGTTCGACCGCGAATCTCCCGACACCGGTGACGAATTGGCCGCCGAACGGGAAGCACGGCGGACACTGGTCCATCGCACTCCCATCTGGAAGCGCTCCATGGACCTGGCCATCGCGCTGGTGGCCATCGTTGTGCTGTCCCCGCTGATGGTGCTGGCGGCGGCGGCGATCAAACTGACATCGCGAGGTCCCGTCCTGTATCGGCAACAACGCCGCGGTCTCGGCGGGCGGCCATTCCACATTCTGAAATTCCGCACGATGCGCGTGGATGCCGAAGCCATGTTGATGGAGTTGCGGGCGGAAAGCGAGCAGGACGGACCCGCTTTCAAGATGACGCACGACCCTCGCGTGACCCTGGCCGGCAAACTGCTGCGCAGCACCTGTATCGACGAACTGCCTCAACTGTGGAATGTGATCAAAGGAGACATGTCACTGGTCGGGCCGCGACCGCTACCGGTTGAAGAAGCGGATGCCTGCGATGTCTGGCACCAACGCCGACTCGACGTCGCCCCCGGCATGACCTGTATCTGGCAGACACGGCCCAATCGTCGCGTCAGTTTCACGGAATGGATGCGTATGGACATTCGCTACGTCCAACGCCGCAATCTATTTCACGATCTCTGGCTGCTGCTCAAGACACTGCCCGTGGTGCTGCTGCGCCGCGAGTCATAATCGTCCGCGCCGCCGCGACCCGCCGCACAGGCAGTCTGCTGGCTACGTGGTTCGCGCCGTCGGCGCTGACAGATGGCAGTCGGACAAATTGATTTGGCCGGCTTGCCCGGGCGATAGAAGCGAAAGAGGTTCACTCCATGACCGCCAGGACGTCGTCTTCGCTCATGATCAATACGGTTTGATCTTCGACCACAATCTCGGAACCCGCGTAGCTGGAAAACAACACGCGGTCTCCTTCCCGGACCTGATGTTCCGCCCGGCTGCCGTCAGGCAATAGCTTGCCGTCCCCGACGGAAAGCACCTTGCCCTCTTGAGGCCGTTCGCGGGCTGAATCTGGCAGCACGATCCCGCCGGCCGTGGTCTCTTCGGCTTCCAGTCGACGAATCGCAATCTTATCGCCAAGGGGCACAATCTTCATTTCTCACTCCTCGTCCGGTGCAAACCTCCGATTGTCGCACGGGGAGAGCACGCGTTCAAGGGTTTGGGTGTCTCTTAGCGTTAAAACAGGCATGGTGGGAGGTTTGTCGAAAATCGGCTTGGGGCGAGCGGACGTTCTTGAAAGGGCTCTTGCCATCAAATCATCGTCCGAGGCCGGCAACCCGGATATTTGACTCGAGAGACTCCGGGTGGGCTGCCGATGTTGGAGATTGGGCAAAGTATGCCGATTGTAGTGATTCCGCAGACGAATCTAGCGAGGTCCCTGATGACTCGAACAAAACGAACGCACCGACGGGCAAGTTCTTCCGCGCCGCAGTCCGATTCCAGCGTTTCTCAGACCCGCGTGGACGCAGCCCATTGTGTGGAAGACGTCAAGCCAGAGAGTCAGGAACCACCACGTCAGGAGCGGAACGAAAACCTGCTCGCGGCACTCGATCAGGGCAACGTCCATGCGGTCGAACAGATCCGCTTGCAAGCCGGACAACTGGCCGGACACCTGCGCACGCAGCAGAGCGATGTGGATCGCCGCGAAGCGCAGCTGAACGCCCGCATTGCCCAACTGGAGAACGAACTGCGCACTTCGCAGCTCTGGTTCCAGCAAGCGCAACACGAATGCAGCGGTCGTGAAGGCGACCTTCAAACGCGAGTGAAAGAGCTGGAAGAGCGGGCGACGTCGCTTTCAGCCGCGGAGGTTTCCGCGGACCAGCAGTGGCACGACCGCGAATCGGCGCTGCAGAAACGCGAGTCGTTGCTCGCCGAACGAGATCATCAGCTGGCGACGGCGCAGCGGCAACTGGAAAAACAGCAGGCGGCGCTGCGGCATGCCGAAAACAAGTTTCGCGAGGATCGCCGCAAGGCGTTAGACGAACAGCGACTGGGAGAACAGCAGTGGGCCGTCCAGCGCAACGAGCAGCGGGAGCAACTGCGACTGCTGGCCGCGAACCACGAAAAGTTCCGCGCGGCACTCGACAAACGCGAAAAGAAGCTCGGCCAATCGGAAAGCCGGCAGCGTCCACCGCGTGATGACGATTGGCGCCGGCAGTCCGAGCAGGCCACACGGGAGCTGGAAGAGACGGCCAGGAAACTCGCTGCCCGCAAGAAACAGCTCGACGACGCCGAAGCCATCTATCGCGAGAAATCAAGATTGCTCGAAAAGGCACGCGAAGAATTTCAAAACGAACGCGTTCAGTCCGCAACGTCGTTGAGGAAGGAGCGGCTGCAATGGCAAGAACGCCAGCAGGTCGCGGAAAACGATGTGAAACTGGAACTCGCCCGGCTGCAACAGCGTAACGAGAAACTGGACCAGCAGGCGACGGCTGTGCAGGCGATTCGCGATCAGGTCCTGGAACTCCATCGCGAGTCCCTGGAAATGCGTTTGGCGATGGAGGAGCTGTGGGGGCAAGTGAGCGGCCGGATTTCGTCGGCCGAGGTGACGCAACTGCTCTCCAGTTTGCGGCGTCGACTTTCGGATAACTACAAGCTCGTACGTTCCAGCCTGGCCGAGGAACGGCAGGTAATGGAGAAGCTGGTGCTGCGCTTGGACGAGAAACAACAGCAGTTGGTTGCGCAGCGCGAGCAGCTGTTGGGCTGGCAAAAACGCCGGGAAGAAGAAATTGAAGAACAAGCCGCGCGCCTGGTGGCACGCGAACAGGAGCTAGACCGCGAGCACCATAAGCTGCAACGCTTGATGCGGCAATGGAACGAACGGCAAAGCAACGTCAAATCTGTCGCCTGAACCCTGCCGGCTGCTTCTTATTTCTTGACGAACGGGGCTCGTCCGGGCGGTCGAGAGCGATCGGTCTATTCTTCAAAGTGGATGCGACTGGACAGACTCTGCTTTCGCAATTCCGCCAACTGCGTCGATTTGGCTTCGTCCGAAAGCGGGTTGCCACTGAGGAACACGTTCCAGAACGGCGCGAAACGCAGGTCGCCAGCCCGATCCGCGGTCGCCATGTCCACAAGCACCTGCAGGTCCGTGATCTGATTCCCGTTAAGGAACAAGTACTTCCATTCCCCGAGTTCCCGCAGGGGAGTAAGATCGGATACCTGGTTGTCGTGCAGGTCCAGTGAATCGAGCCACTTCAGGTTGGCAATTGGACTAATGTCCTTCAGCTCGTTGCCGTCCAAGTACAGGGACCAAAGTTTGTTCAAGGGAGCGAGCGGTGTGATGTCGGACAATTTGTTGTTCGACAAGTACAGCGAACGCATGTTGGTCAGCTTTTCCAAAGGTTTCAGATCGCTGATTTGATTGTCCGCCAACTGCAGGTACTGCAGGCCGGCGAGTCCCGCCAGGGGCGAAATGTCCGTGATCGCATTGTTGGCCAGATTCAAGGACTGGATGTTCGTCAGGTCCTTGATGGCCGCAATGTTTTCAATCTCGTTCCCTTCCAGGTCCAGCAAGGCCAGGCTGCGACACTTTTCCAGCCCGGTCAAGTCCTTGATTCCCTTGTTTTTTCCCTCGATTGTCGAGATCGTTTCGACGTCTTTCTCGGTGAGCGGCTGATCATTGTTCCGTTTTTCGAAAACGTAATGCCGCACAACCGCTTCCAAATTCTTATCGGGGAAAATGCTCTGGGCGGAGGCTTGCGAGACGCCGCTCGCGATCAATAGGGTGGCCAAAATCAGGTAGGTCAGTCGGGAAGCCATGGCGAGAAATCCTTCCAAGCGAATGAGGTCACAATGCTATCCGTCCACGGAATGGCACGCTGAAAGATAGGTTACTTCGCCGAACCCGGCCATTCCACCCCCGTCCCGGCGACAATTCGCCACACGCCCGCGCGCCGCATCACCCGCATTGTGCAGGTCATGCCGGCTGTGCGCGGTCTGTCGCGCTGGTCGTAACCTTGGAACCCGCCAAAACCTGGCGGGACAAACATGAATAGCGCGACTCGGCGACGTCGTATGCACCTTCGACTCCGACACGCCTGGCCGACGGACGCTAGCAGTGCATTGGAAAAAATTACAATCGACATTTCCTCAAAACAGGACTTTTGCTACGTTTCCGCGTCAAGGCATATTTCAGACCCATTTCCCGCATGTGTTTGAAGGGACTCAACCGTGCAAATCACGAATCTAAACATTGACCGCTATGGCGAGTGGACCAATACCACTCTGAACGAATTCTCGAACGGCCTGAATGTCTTCTACGGCGCCGACGCGAACGGCAAGTCAGCAGCCTGCCGTTTTCTGCGCAACATGCTGTTCGGTTTCGACGACCAGCAACGGCGCCAGCAGGCGGTGGAAGTCGGGCAGATTGGCGGCTCGCTGGGTCTGTCTGGCCCGTTCGGCAAACAAGTCATCCGGCGCTACGATCGCGGTCATCTGGACGATCAGTTGACGATCGAACAGGCCAACGGGACGATCGATACCTCACACCGCTTGCACGACCTGATCGGCGGTCTGGAGCGATCCGATTTCGATCGGGTGTTCGCTTTCGGATTCCGGGATGGCCGCAACATCGATCACCTGGTCGACGGAGCGCTGTCCGGCGGTTTCGACCTGGTCGGTGGGGACGAAAATGCGGCGCGGCTGCAGGAACTGAACAGCATCCTGTACGGTTGCCGGGACCAGCTTTCGCGACTTGCCGTTCCGTCCGCGCCGCTGGAATCGCTGCGACAACGGCGGTTTTCGCTGCAGCAAGAGATTGATCACGCCGAGTCGCTGACGCATCAGGGCCGCGACAACTGGGAACAGCGACTCAAACAACTGGCGCTGGAAATCGGTGAATGGGAAGACCGTATCGACATCCTGCGCGACGAACTGGTCGCCACCGAGATGGAACTCGAACAACATCGCGCGGAACGGCATCCGCAATCACTCCAGCAGACCCCTGTCACTTATGCTCTTTCGGAACGACAACGCAAGTCGTTAACGCAGTTGAACGACCAGCTTGAACGCTGGACTCGTTTGCTGAAGGAAATTGTCAGTCGCCGTGAAGCGTTGCAGGCCGAAGCGGACGACAAAAACTGGAAGGGACCATACGAAACGGGCGATATCGATCCGCGCCGCTACCTCCGCAGGCTCGAATCCCGGCTCGACGAACTTCAGTCGCGACTGGACGGTTGGGAAGAAGACAACGAGTGGCATGTTCCGGTGGCGGGGCCTTCACGAACCGAACTGTCCGATTCACTGCGTGAAATGCGCGATGACGTGTATCGCCTGTGCCGCCACTTCAACTACTGGGAAACCGACTGGCAGCAGACCCAGTGCGCTACCGAACTCGGACACCTGCAACGTTGTGAAGCCGAACTGCGCCATGTCATTGACGGACTGTCTCGTCGACGACGCAAGCTGTGGGGAGAAATCAACGAGCGTCTCGGGGACGAAACATCGCTGCTTGATCCCGCCCACGAAGGACTTTGTGTTTGTGAAGAACATCCGACTTTGGCAAGTACCGGGTTCCGCGCCGTGGAATCGAGTCACGACGATGCTTCCGCGGAGTGGGAAGCCGAGCACGCGCGAATGGAAAGCCGTTGCCTGGAGCTACGGCGGGAAATCCAGGAGGTCAGTCACAAGCTGAGCGATGTCAAACGCCAACGATTGGACCTGGAAAACTCGTCCATTCCCGACGCGGCCGCGACGCTGGACGGTCTGCATCGCCAGATGCGCCTTTTGGAGGGGGAGATCGAGTCGGGGCGGGAATACGATCAGCTGCTAAGCCGCATCCGAACGCTGGAAGACGAGATTCGCGAAGCGAAGCAGGCGGGCCGGCAGCCGCTGGTCGTGCGAGAAGCTTCTGAATTCGTCGCGCAACTGACGCGCGGTGCCGTGCAGCGCATCCGTGTGACGAACGAACGGACCGTCTGGTTGATGCTGGACGATGGGAAATGGGTGGCCGTGGACCAGTTGCCCCTGGGGCGCCGCGACCAGGTCTACCTGAGTTTGTGCCTCGCGTTGGTCGCTGCCTACGGCCGGGAAGGCGTGCGGTTGCCAATGGTCCTGGACGATCCATTTACGAACTTTGCGGAAGAGGATGTCGATGCCGCCATTCGCCTGCTGCGTTCCTTCGCCGATCGCGGCCGGCAGGTGTTCGTCTTTACCGCGCGGCCGCACCTGGCAAATCGCTTTCGCGCTCAAAACGAATTCGTCCGCAATCTGCCTGTCTACGGAAAACGAATACCACGGATCGAACCGAATATCCAGCAAGCTTTCGACGCCGATGTGAACTGGGAATTGGATAAAGCCTGTGCCGACGAGTTGCTCTACGACGACCTGCAAGTCGTCGACGCCGCGGAGGAAGAAGAACTCCCGGAAGAAATGGTGCAGTACTACCTCTGGGAAACCAGTCCCATCGAAGACGCCCCGTCCATCGATGCCGCCGCCGCGGAACGCTTTCGCAAGATCGGTGTGACATGCATTCGGGACCTGCTGCGTGTTGAGGCGAGCGACGCCGCCAGCCGCCTGCGGTTGGATGAAGTGTCCGCGGAAATGGTGCGACGCTGGCAAGCCGAATCCTTGCTGGTCTGCCATGTGCCCCGCTTGAGGCATTACGATGCGCGTCTGCTGGTCGCTTGCGGGGTCACCGATCCCGAGCAGCTGGCGTACATGCATCCCAACGAACTCAAAGGACGGATTCGCGCTCTGGCGTCGACCAGCGCCGGACGACTCGTCCTGCGTTCGGGAAGTCGCCACGAACTGTCGCGCGTCGCCGCGTGGATTCGTTCCGCAAAGCAATTCCGCCGCGACGACGATGGCCAGGACGGCGACAGCGATCGCAGCCGGCACCGTCGCCGCTCCTCGCGCGACCGGCATTCGTCGCGTTCGTCCCGCGAGAACACCGCCTCTCGCCGCTCCCGTTCGCAGCGTACCGGCAGGTCGCGCAGCGAGCGCCGCGGAAGGAACGCATCTGTTGCGGCCGAAAAGCATGCGAGCGGCGGTTGGCGGCACTATCTCAATCGCTCCGACGACGTCGAAGAAGCGCCCTCCATCGGGCCCAAGACCGCCGAACGACTGGAAGCAATCGGCATCAAGTCGGTAAACGACCTCTTGGAAGCCGACGCGGAACAGGTGGCCAGGCGGATGAAACATCGACGCGTGAAAGCGGATACCGTGCGGCAGTGGCAGCAACAAACGACACTCTGCTGCTGCATTCCCGAACTGCGAGGCCACGATTCCCAGATCCTGGTAGCCTGTGGCATCACCGACCCCGAAACGCTGGCCGAAATGCCGCCCGACGATCTCTGGCAAGTAGTGGAACCGTTTGTCGAGACCATCGAAGGCAAACGCATCATCCGCAATGGCACCACTCCCGATTTTCAGGAAGTATCCGATTGGATCGCGTGGGCCGGCAAAGCCCGCTCGCTGCGCGCCGCTTGAGGAATGTGCCGGTGTGATCCCGTAACCAGCGGTTTGACCGCAAGCCTGCCGGTCTCCTGCCTGCCTCCCTCCTGAGGGAGAGTTGCGAGGGACGAGCGGGGAGGGCGATTGGTTGCCCCGCGACACGCGGCCGCGTTAATCCTTCAACGCGTAACGCACAATGCAATAGAAGGCGTTGAACGCATCGCGGATGCCGATCTTCTTGCCCTCCTTGTAACCGCGGCTGTCATAAGAAATCGGTAATTCGACGACGCGAAGTTTGCGCCGGGCGATCTTGGCAGTAATCTCGGGCTCGAAACCAAAGCGGTTCTGGCGGATCGTCAGCCCCCGCAAGTCTTCCCGGCGAAATGCCTTATAACAGGTCTCCATGTCGGTAATGTGCAAGCCCGTAAACAGATTCGAGACGGCCGTGAGCACGCGGTTCCCGAAACGATGCAGTCCCGTGCTGTTGGAATTCGATGCGCCCAGATAGCGTGACCCGTAAACGACGTCCGCCTGATTGTCGAGGATCGGCTTGACCAGCTGTACCAGGTCCTGCGGATCGTATTCCAGGTCGGCGTCCTGGACCACCACGACGTCGCCGGTTGCGTGCGCGAATCCTGTCCGCAGCGCCGCGCCTTTCCCTTCATTCTGTTTCTTGTAGACGACCGTCACGCCTTCCGCCGCTTCCAGCGGTTGGAGCAGTTCCCGAGTCCCATCGGTGCTGCAATCGTCAACCAGGATAATCTCTTTCGGTAGCGGAACGGTATTGATGCGAGCCACAATTTCGTGAACGGTTTGGCGTTCGTTGTAAATCGGTACGACGATACTCAGCTTGAAATCGGTCGGCAATTCGTAATCGAGTGTGGTCACAACGTACGACGGATCATAGGAGAGGAGGTCGGCCAGTTGCGTCGCGCGGTCCAGCGTCCGCGTCACGCGTTCCACAACGCTCGCGTCGGTCACGACCGAGCTGGTTTGGTATTCAGGCGTGCCAGCCAGTTTCGCATTCATTTGTCTCAACCCATGATAGACAATAACAATACGGGAGTTTCATGGAAACTTACGTCACACCACGGGTCGTCGTAACTAGATTGTACACTCATGCATCACCGGGCAAGGCCCCTGCCTCGTCCTTGGCCAATTGTAGGGATCGTACGGGTAACGCGGGCCACGCCACGTAGCCGACCTGCGGCGCGTCCGAGATCCGGCGTCGCGACACTTCCAGATAGTCCTGCGACGTGCGATCGTCAAAGCGACTCTTCCTGCCCCACAGCTGCGCGAGGGCGTCCTGGTACAACAGTGTCCAGTCGTCCGAATGCTCGGCCAGCACGCGGACACAGTGTTCCCTTTCGCGTTCGATCAGTACGAGGTCCGGTTCACGGAAACGCAAAATCCGCGACGGGTCCGGGGGCGGAGAATGGGGACTGCGGCAGCGCCTTTCCGGTCCACGGTCCCCCGCCTCGAAATCAAAGTACAAGTCCACCACCTGCTGCGGATAGCATGTCCGAAAACGGCCGTCAAAAGCCAACTCCAGCTTCCGCGAGGGCGCTTCGTTGCCGAAGGCCATGATGGCGTACTGCGCCCACGGAAAGGCAACGACAATGCGGCCACCCAGCTGCTGGTCCGCCATGAACTGGAAGGCAGCCACTGGATAACGACTCCGTTTCACCGGAATCGTACTCAGCTGCTGACTCAACAAAGCGGTCAGCCAGCCGCAGACCACCAGCAGCAGCGCTCCGAACGACAGCTGCAACGCTCGCGGCGCGGGAGCCGCCGAGTTCTCGGGACGGGCGCGCCGCCAGCGCATCCAGGCCGACTCGAAATGGACGGGCAGCCAGAATCCGACCAGCAATGCAAACAAAGGAATGTGTCGCTGGTGGAGCATGGCTTGCCACCCGGCCAGCAGCAGAATCACGCAGTGTGTAAAGTCGCGCGGGCGGCGGCTGGCAAAGAGAGCGATGGCGGCGAGTCCCAAGGTGATCCAGAACGGCAGGAAGCCGATCGAGAACGTCGGCGGCAGCCATTCGGCAATCTCCGGCCGCGGCGTCCCCAACGACTCGGCCAGCCAGCGATGCAACTGAAGGCCGTAGGGATTCAATACCGTTACCAGTACCGCCGCCAATACCATCATGGCGAACCGCAGGATCAATCCGACGCCGTGGCGACCACGACAAGCCAACGCTTCGACGGCACGACACGCCAGGTACACAGCGAAGATCGCCAGGCCCGCGACGAAACCGCCGTGCGTGTTGGTCCATAGCCAGATGAGTGCCGGGATCGCCCAGAGGAAGCGGAGGCGGCGCGAAGAGTATTCCAGCGGGTTTGCCGGCACGCGGTACCGCCCCAGCTGCCACTTCCCCTCCCAGCCGGCAAAGCACCCGGAAAGCAGCCACAGCAGGACACCAAACAGTGCATACGACAACGTATGGGGACGCATGTTCCAGAACAACATCAAGTTGGCTGCCGTTAACAGGGCGGCAAAGTAAGCCGTGAGCTGCCCGACCCCGTTCTGCTGCGCCACACGCAGCAACAGCCAGAGCACCGTCGTGCCAAGTACGCTCTTGATCAGCAGCATCCCCGCCGGACCGATCCAATCCATCCCGGCGGCAAAGAGGATTTCGGTCAGGTTTTCATGGTTGATCCAGCGGAAGCCTGACGCAGTATACGAGTAACTTGACGTGGCGGGCAAACCGTCGCGCAGGACGTCGCGCCCATACTGCACATGTCCCCAAAGGTCCGGATCGGGGCTGTTGCGCGACGCGGCCAGCATCAGAACCAACAGCAGCGAGAAGGTCAGCAGGCGGTCGAGCCCTGTTTTCGCGGAGGCCTGCGTGTTGTTGTCCGGGGAGAGCTTGTCGCAAGTCATCGGTTGGCATTTAATGAAAGGAAGAGTTTCTTTATGCGTTCGAGCACTTCCTGCAAATATACGCCGCGTGCGTGACAACGCCTCACCGAAAAACTGTTACAATCCGACTACTATGCAAGATCATGTAGATATCCAAGGCGTTCGACTGAAACTGAGCCATCCGCACGACATTAAGGGCGAATGGATCGGCCAACATGAAATTCTGAAACAATTGCTGGCCTGCTGGCTGGTCGTCAGCGAGGATGATCTGCCGCTGACGCCGCGCCTGGTCGGCGCGCCGGGGATCGGCAAAACCGCGCTGGGGATGGCCGGAGCACGCCATCGCAAGCAAGGTTTGTACATCTATCAATGTACGGCCGATACGCGGCCGGAAGATCTCCTCGTCACACCGGTCCTGTCCGAAAACGGCAAGATTTCCTATCACGCCTCGCCGCTGGTAACGGCCATGATCCGCGGCGGTGTCTGTATCCTGGACGAAGGCAACCGGATGAATGAAAAGTCCTGGGCCAGCCTCGCGCCGCTGTACGATCATCGCCGCTATGTCGAATCGATCGTGGCGGGGATCACCATTCCCGCGCATCCGGATTTTCGCTGCGCCGTGACCATGAACCAGGACGAATCGACTTACGAAATTCCGGACTATATTCTGAGCCGCCTGCAACCCACGCTCGGTATGGGCTTTCCGAACAAACACGACGAAATGGCCATCCTGCAGTACCACTTGCCCTTCGCCGAAGCGGACATGCTGGCGATGACGGTCGAGTTCCTGCAGCGGGCGCACCAGCTGAACCTCGACTTTTCACCGCGCGATGGTATCAACTTGTTGCGCTACGCCATGAAACGGATCAGCCAGGATCCAAATCATCCCGTGGCCAAAGACGCGGCCTGGCGCGAAGCGCTCGAGAAATGCCTCGGCGAAGACGCCGTCGATCTGGAGGCCCTGGCCGAACGCAAGAATCGCACCCTCGGCGGTAACGCCGTACCGCTCGGCCTGGGAGATTTTTTCTTTTCTCCCGACGATCCCCTCCACCCCGATCGAGACGAAGAAGAAGACGACGACGATGAACTGTTTTGATTGAAGATTGAAGATTGAAGATTGAATGTGCCGCGGCATTTTCGCAATACAATTGCCCCTCACAGCCAGCGGCGGCGATCCCTGCTAACCGCTAACCGCTCCCCCCATGAACGTCCTTCGTTTCAGCGAACGCATTACCTGCCTGCCGGTGATTCACGGCAGCGGCGAATTCGCGCTCGAAGTGCGGCGGATCATGCTGGAACACGCCTTTGATTGCGTGGCGGTTCCCTTGCCAGAATCCTTTCAAGCGGACGTCGAGCGGGGAATCGAGCACCTGCCGACTCCGTCCATTGTGACTCAAGTGGAACGCCGCGCTTACCATACCGGCTGGGCGCCGGATGTCGAGGAAGAAGACGAGGATGACGAGTTCGACGACGAGGACTTCGATTTGGACGACCCCGGCACGAACTCCGTCAACTTTGTACCGATCGACCCGTGTCAGGGTGTGATCATGGCGCTGCGCGTGGCCATGGGCGAACACATCCCGCGCGTGTTCATTGATCTCGAGGTCTCTGATTTCCAGCCTTACAACGACATCTTGCCCGACGCTTATGCGCTGAAGCAAGTGCCTTTGGAAAAATTCGCCGCCGCCTTGCTCCCTTCTATTCGCCGGTTGTCGGACGGTCAGCCACAACATCGCATCCGGCACATGGCCCGCCGGCTGCGGCAATTGGAACGGCGCTACCAGGACATCCTGTTCGTTTGCAACGTGCTGGAATGGCCTTGGATTCGCGAGGCGTACAAGGAGCGGCTGCCGGTCACGACGGAGCACGACGATGTCGAATCGACAGAATTGTACGGGGTCGAGCAGGGGACACTGTTGTTCATGCTGGGCGAATTGCCGTTCATCACCGGACTGTACGAACGGGCTCGAGCCGAATTGGAGGATGACGAAAACCTCTCCATCGACGGCGTGAAGGAACTCCTGCTGGCGTCGCGGGCGCACTACCAGCACGACTTGAAAACCCGGGCGCGGAAGATCACGCCCCACTTGCTGGCCCAGTGTTTGAAGTACATTCGCAACCTGTCCTTGATCGAAAACCGTATGACGCCCGACTTGTATTCGATTGTCATGGCCGCCAAGCAGGTCGGTGGCGATCAGTACGCTTTGCACGTCGCCGAAACCGCGCGGGAATATCCCTACGCACCGTACACGGGCTTTGAACAAGTCCGCATGGGGATCGACCGTGCCCGCTTCCCGAACGACGACGTCTACGACATGATCAATCGCCTGGAAGGGCCTCCTGTTGTGTGGCGCAGCTGCCAGCTGCAGCGCCGCCCCGACAAGAAGGAGATCGACGAATGGAAGACGCGCTGGAATCCGTACGGGCAATGCAGCTGGCCGCCCGAAGACGAATTGATCGAAAATTTTCGCTCTCACGTGATGGACCGAGCCAAACAGATCATGGGCGCTGACCTCGTGCGCACCGAAAAGTTTACCACCAGTATTATGGACGGCATCGACATCCGCGATACGCTCCGCCACTGGTATGACGACGAGATATGGGTCAAGGTGCTGCCCCCCGTGCGCGGCGATATGGACTGCGTCGTGATGCTGTTCGATTCTCCCGCCGATCCGCGCGACTATCCCTGGCGCACGACCTGGTTCGCGGAGCACGTCGACGAATCGACACTCGCCTTTTTCGGCACCAACTTCCACGATGAAATGGTGGGACCGGGCATCTGCCTGGCCACCTACGGCGGAGCCATGTTCCTGTACCCGCCGGTCGCCATCCCCGACATCTGGAACGACCTGCGTTTGGATTTCTGCGAAACGCTGGAAGAGCGCCTGTTGGCCGCTGCCTGCCTGCACAGCCAGTCGCAGCACATCGCCCTGTTATCCTCCGCGCCGCCCGGAGCCGGTTGGCGCAGACTCGCCAAACGCTTCCACAAGAAATGGGTGCACGTCCCACTCGGGCAATTCAGCGACGCCACCGTCCAGCAGCTCCGCATGGTCCACGTCTTGAACGGCAAAGAAGTCCGCAGCTTCGCCTCCCATTTCATCCGCAAAGCCTGACCCATCCCGTAGGGCATGCTCCGCATGCCGATCACTGTCTGGTCTTTCGTGTGTTAATCCGTGGTGCGATCAAGACGTGAAATATGTGGGCGGGTAAAAGATGGTGACCCGAGTTCCGTCAAGAATATGGGTGGCCCCAATTTCTTTCCCAATTTCTTTCCCTTACGGTAAGGGAAAATAGAACGAGTTGAAGAACCGCGGAAATACCAATCCCAGAATAACTCCTGATAGTAGCGAGACGACTATTGCTCGACGAGTCGGTAGGTCAATACTGAATACAAATGAAGCGCACACGATAAGAAGAAAAACTACCAAACCACCATTCACGAGTCCGGAACAAACGGCGAAGACACGTTTCCAAAGACTCAGCGTTGCTGACGCTGGTGATGGCGCGTGCGTGAACAGGCGTTTCTCAATAAACAAGCCCAAAGCTGCGACGGCCAACGAAATCCAGGATGGGTAGTGGACGAAAACGATCAGCAGTGTGGCACTCAAAAATGCGATTCCGAACAGAATACGCAGACTAAACTGACTTTTGCTCATTGTTGGTTTGAGCCCCATTTCGCGAGTGGCAAGTCCGGCAGATCGATCTCGTCAACGAATGGAACTTTATCAGCGTTCATTGCGTCGAAAGAGCTCTCAGGTTCAACGTTCCCAATCAATCGTTGTCCTCGAATTGTAATGATGCCACTACCAAGCGCTGCGAGCGAACCAGGCGAGATGCTGAGTTGTAGCTGTCCGCCTTCACCAATTGCGTCAATAACTATTGCCTGTCCTTTGTCGTTTTGCGAGTTCCGTCAAGAATATGGGTGGCCCCAGTTTCCCCATCCCAGTTTCCCCACCCTAGATAGACTCACCAAACAATGCACTGAGATACCAGAATCCGAAGTAATGCAGTATCGGCGGCGTAAACACCGCGTAGACGACAAATATCCAGACCTTTTTGCTCAGACTGTATCGTCCAATGCAGATTGGAATGAGACCAAGCAGCCAGCTCGCAATTGCGAATCGGCCATCATAATCCTTAACAAAATTCATACTTCGACTAACGTGCAGGTAACAACCGTACGCCACTAACAGTACGGCAAATGAAAGCAACGCTGCACGAATCATTTCCTATTCCTTTGCGGCATTGGAATCTCAACGTGAATATCATGAGGCCCGCGGGTCACTACAACGTGTGGACCATTGAATTGTCGCACAAAATAGTATCGATACGGTACGGGTTTCTGCCACCCGGGATGGATACGCATCACTGAGTCGGTAATATCTGTTAAGCGTGCTATAGGGTCGTTAACCCTACAGTCATAGCCGGTCGCCTCAAGGAGTCCGCGCACAAAGCTATTCGAATTGTAGCCGCCGTCGTTCCTCAAAGGATTGGTGGGATCCCGCGGAAACAGATCGTAGTCATGGACTCGCGTGAACTGTGTCGTTAAGCGGTACAGCATGTGGATCCATTGATCTTCGTTTGCGTATCTCTCTGGAACTTCCAGTGGGACGAGACGTGTACCACTGATGTACAAGTTGAAGTCGCGTGTCCGATTCGTTCTCGCAACAAGTTTAGACAAACCTATCATAGGTTCATTTCCGGCGCCACACGTAAGCATCCATTTGCCGCTTGCATTCAATTGAAATCGCGGGTCATGTTTGTAAACAACTTGATGCTCAGGAATGATCACAATTGACAAATGGAAACTGCTGCCTGATACCTGATGTGATTTTAGAAATATCTCGCGTCCGCTCGGGTCAGCGTAGTAGACGGGGGAGTTATCTACGTAGCGGTACAGGTTGGCATCCCCTGCCGTGAAGCCGATGGGGTCTTGGCTGATGAAACGTCCGGTGAGGGGGGCGAAGTAGCGGGCGCGGTAGTGGAGGAGACCGGTGGCGGGGTCGAGTTCACGAGCGGT
>CALBSZ010000582.1 GCA_937967665.1 uncultured Planctomycetaceae bacterium | reverse complement strand
GGTGGAGCGAAGCGACCCCACAGAACCTTGGATTCCGGGGGCTCGCTTCACTCGAGCCCGGCCACCCATGACAACAACGCGACACTTAAAACAAAGCCGAGCGCAAGTTGCGCGTAACTCTAGCGTCTCCGGCGTTTTAAATCTTCGCGTTAAGTGACGAAAACGACGCGACACTTACGCGAAACGCGCTGTAACCCGACTGTGCCAAGCGGCACAAAAAAAGGGCCCTTCCATGAAGGGCCCGTGTTATTGAGGAGCGATTGCCACGTCGCCGGATCAAATCAACTCGCTAATCGGCGAGCGGTGATCCAGCAGGTATTGCGGCCGACCATTGTGATCCTGGATTGTCGTGGTTTCCGTGTTAATGCCCAGCAAGTGATAGAGCGTGGCGTGAACTTCCTGGTAATGAACCGGCCGATCGGCGGCGTAACCTCCAGTCCGGTCGGTACTGCCGATGACCTGGCCGGTGCGCATCCCGCCACCTGCCAGGAAAGCGAAACTGACTCGAGGCCAGTGATCGCGTCCGGCCTTCTTATTGACGCGCGGCGTACGGCCGAACTCACCCCAAACCACGATCGAAACGTCGTCGGACATGCCCAGTCGGTCCAGGTCGTTCAGCAGGGTGCTCAAACCGGCGTCCATCTTCGGCAAGTTCTGTTTCAACCTTACGAAGTTGTCACCGTGTGTGTCCCAATTGCCCCAGGCGCCGTTCATCGTGACCACACGGACGCCGGCCTGAATCAAGCGACGCGCTCGCAACAAGCTTTCGTTTACTTTTCCGTATTGTTCCCGAATGGCTTTGTCTTCGAGCTTCAGGTCGAGCGCGTCGGCAACAGTACCCGAGGTGACGATCGAGACGGCGCGTTCCGTATAGCTATCCAAAGCGGCCATCTGTCCGGTACTGTCGGCATCGCGACGCAGCTTGTCGATGCTCGACAGCAAGCTCGTGCGGTCATTCAAACGATCCGACGTCAGGTTGTTGGCCAGTCGCAGTGAGCTACCTCCCCGGCCGGGTTCGTAGGGTTTATACGTCGGCCCGAGGAATCCCGCAGGCCCCTGGTTATAAGATACCCATGGCGGCGCGCCGCTTCCGCTGGGACCATGCAACTTGGATACCACCGCGCCGATGGACGGCCGTCCGCCCACATTCGTCAGGCTCTTTTTGTTGAAACCGGTATGCGTCTGGAAGTTGCTGTGACCTGCGTTCGAACCGATCAACGATCGCACCACGGCGAACTTGTCCGCCATCTTGGCCAACTTGGGAAACCACTCGCAGATCGCCATTCCCGGAACGTTCGTTGCGATCGGATTGAACTCCCCTCGGTACTCGACCGGTGCTTGCGGTTTCAAATCAAACATGTCTTGATGCGATGGACCACCGCCGAGGTGAATGTTGAGGACCGCCTTGGTCGAGTTTCCAATACCGGCGTCCGCTTCGAGACGCAGCAAGTCGGCAAGCGTCAATCCGCCAACGCCCATGGCGCCAATCTTGAGAAACCCGCGACGTGAAACACCGTCACAAAACTGTTCGGGTTGGCCAAAGGGAATTGAAAACATGATTGGTCCTCCGGTGAATGTGGGGAACGATCCGAACTCTTGAGCGCAGTATATCCTATTCGGCTTTTCAAATCAAAATCTATTGATGGATCAGCGGCCGGCTTGTGGCAATTCGACGAAAGTTGTGGTAGACCAATTGGTTAGAGTATGTCGTTAACCGCCGGTTTAGTAGGAAAATACCATGATTCGGCTCATCTGCATCTGCGTTTGCCTGGCTCCCGCGACCCTTGCTCGGGCCGCGGCGGACTTGATTCTGCACAACGGAAACGTGATCACGGTCGCCGAGGATTTCGCCATTCATCAGGCGGTCGCCGTCCGCGCCGGTCGGATTGCGGCCGTGGGGAGCGACGCGGAGGTGCTGAGGCAACGCGGGACGGACACCACCGTCATCGACTTGCAGGGACGAACGGTCCTCCCGGGACTCATCGATTCCCATACGCACCCCAGCGGTGCCAGCATGTTCGAATTCGATCATCCGGTTCCGCAGATGGATACGATCGCCGATGTGCTGGCTTATGTGAAGTCGCGGGCGGACGCATTGCCGGCGGGAACCTGGATATGGGTGAGTCAGGTTTTTATCACCCGACTCCGGGAACAGCGCTATCCCACGCGGGCCGAATTGGATTCGGTGGCGCCGGAACACCCGGTTGTCTTTCGAACGGGTCCCGACGCGTCCCTGAACAGTCTCGCGCTGAAGCTGAGTGGTATCGATCGTAATTTTCAAGTCGTCGGCGCCGGACACCTGGAACGGGATGCCGGTGGCGAGCCGACCGGGATCCTGCGCGGTTGTACGCGGTATATCAAGAGCGGCAATCAGGGCCGGCGCAGCGCGACGTCCGCCGATCGACTGCAACGGCTTTCCGCGTTGCTGGCCGATTACAATTCCGTGGGCATCACGTGTATCGCCGATCGCGGCGCCAATGAATCGTCGTTATCCCGCTTCATGCAATTGCGGGCCGATGGAAAACTGAGCATTCGCCTGGCCGCGTCGTGGCACATCGGCACGGGCGGATCCCTTGATTCGATTCGACAGAACATTCGCGAGATCGCGGAACATCCCTTGCGCAGAGGAAACGACCAGGTCCGAATCGTCGGCGTCAAGGCTTATCTGGACGGGGGCATGTTGACGGGCAGCGCCTACATGCGCGAACCCTGGGGACTCAGCAAGATTTACTCCATCGACGATCCACGTTATCGCGGCGTGTTGTTCATCCCGCACGACCGGTTGGTGCCGATCGTCCGCGCCACGGTGGAAAACGGCCTGCAGTTCACGGCTCACAGCGTCGGCGACGGCGCGGTGCATGCGCTGCTGGACGCTTACGAGGAAGTCAACAAGGACACGCCCATCCAGTCGACCCGGCCTTGTATCACCCACTGCAATTTCATGAGCCTCGAGGCGATACAGCAAATGGCCGAACTGGGCGTTGTGGCCGACATCCAGCCTGCCTGGCTGTACCTGGATACGCGCACCCTGACGGCTCAGTTCGGCGACGAACGGCTGCGCTATTTCCAGCCGCTGAAGACACTTTTCGAACACCAGGTCGTCGTTGGCGGCGGCTCGGACCACATGCAGAAGATCGGTTCTTTCCGCTCCATCAATCCCTACAATCCGTTCCTCGGTATGTGGGTCACGATCACGCGGCGAGCCAAATGGCATACGGGACAATTGCATGCGGAAGAGGCGCTGAGCCGCGAGCAGGCCTTGCGGTTTTACACCATCAACAACGCGCGCATCTGCTTTCTGGATGACCAGGTCGGATCGATCGAAGTGGGCAAGCAAGCGGACCTGATTGTGATCGACCGTGACCTGCTGACTTGCGATGTCGATGAAATCAAGGAAACACGCGTGATCCGCACCTACCTGTCAGGCCGGCAAGTCTTTCCGGCCACCGACTGAAACGGGTCCGTCGCGCAACCCCCGGTACGGCTGTTGGAGCGACCCGCTCCCGTCGATCACAGATCTTCGTAGGAACGTTGCACCGGAAAGAATCTCGGCCAGCGTTCACTCTTTGACATTCAGCGCTTCCAGGTAATCCAGGCGATGGATTCGCCACTGGACAACCAGGTGCGCCAGGATCGCGAATACGCAGGCCAGCACGAGGGTCGCCAGCCAGACCCACGGCCGCGAAACGACCGGCAGCCGGAGCATGTCGTTGTTATAGGATTGGGCAGTGATCACGACCAGCAAGTAGCCAATCGGCAATCCCGCCAGCGTTCCAATCAGGTTCGTAACCAGGCTCTCGCGAAAGAACATCGCGCCTATCTGCCAGGGACCGTAGCCCAGCGCCCGCATAGTGGCGACTTCTCGCTGCCGTTCCGTCAGGTTCACCATGGACGCGTTGACCAGACTGCCAAAGAAGACTGTACCGGCAAACAGGATCAGCATGCCGATAAAGACGTACTGGTTTTCCAGCAGTGTTTCGGTCAGATGACGCATCAGATCTTCCTGGGACGTTACCGACTGGATGCTGGGGGTGTGTTTCAGTTCATGATGCAGTCGTCGCAGCGACTCGGGGCGGCGATCCACCTGCAGTTGCGCGCCTGTCATGACGAACTCTTCACCCATCAGATGACTCAGATGATGAATATCCGCGTAAGCCGTCAGTCCCAGGTAGCTGTCGGCGATCTTGGCGACATTGACTTCGATGGATCTCCGTTCTCCCTTGACCGGGATCATGGCCAGGACGCTTCCCGCCCGCACGTGCAGGATATCGGCCAACTGCCGGCTTAGCACCACACCCCGATCCGGCAGTCGGATGGCGTGACCGGCGCTGTCATGGGGGACCGTCAAGCGCGCGTCGGGCAACAAGCCGGTGATGCCGCTCTTGCGTTGATAGGGGCCGTTGACGAACGTACACGCTACACTGAATACCGGTTCGGCGTAATCCACGGCGGGGAAACCGCGGATTTCAGCCAAAGCGTCGGCATTCCGTTCGTTCTCAAAGCTGACGTCAATGTCACTCCGAATGATCTTCTGAAACTGAAAATCGAGCAAATAGTCTTGGGACTCTGTGAACATGAAGCCGGTCACCAACAGCCCCGCTCCCATGGCCGTCGCAAAAATGCTTGTGCCCGTCCGCAGCTTGTGGCGGAAGACGCCTCGTAAAGCCAGCCGCCAGCCGGCGCTCAAGCGTTGCCAGAACCAGTGAAAATGCTCGAGCCAGATCGCGCCGCCGATGCGTGGCGGCGCGGGGCGCATGGCGGCGGCGGGGTTGAGTTTCAACATCGTGCGGGCTCCGTTCCAGGTTCCCAGCAGCGCGCAAGCCAGGCTCACCACCATACCGATGCCGTGGACCAGCGGATAGAAGCGGCTATCCAAGTCGGGGAATTCGAAGAACTGCCGGTAAATGTTCGTCATCCCCGTAGCTGACAGGTAACCGAGCACGCTGCCCAGGATTCCTCCCACGAATCCGACGCTGAGTCCGAACACGAGAAAGTGCCGGAACACCTGTCCGTCACTGTAGCCGATCGCCTTCAGCGTGCCGACAATCGTTCGCTGCTGCCAGGCCAGACGCGTGATCAGCACGTTCAAGACCACGGCCGCCACGGCCAGGAAGATACCCGGCACGACGCCGGCAAACGCACCCAGTCCCTCGATCTCGCTGCTGAGGAACTGATTGGATGCCTGCCGGGCGCGCGGCGTCGTCGCAAAGACCCCAAAATCGTCCAGCAAGACTTCCGCCTGACGCAATGCCTCTTCGCTGAATACATCGTCGGTGTCGTCAGCGTCGTCCGTGTCGTCAGCAGGGATGGCGAACCGCCCGACAATCTGATTTGCCGCTCCTTCGAAATCGAATACCTCTTCCGCGTACGAGTGCTTAAGATAGAAGACACCAAAACTCTCTGGATCCGGTACCAGCGTTCCCGGGCCGAGCAGATAGGTGAACTCGCTGCTGATCGCGGTGCCGACGATGAACAGTTCCTGACGACGGTTATTCAGCAGCAAATGGATCCACTGCCCCGGAGCCAGGCGGTGGGCACGGGCGAAGGCGTCGTTCACGATCACTTCGTTGCGACGCCGGTCGGTAAAATAGTCTCCTTGCTGGACGAGCACGTCGTTCAATATCACTTCGTCGCGATCGGGCAGAGACAGGACCAGCGCGTTCAGCGGTTTCTCGACGTTTTCCAGATCGGCCGTCGCGCTGAATTGGATTCTCGGGTAGATTTCGACGACGCCCGGAATCGAATGCAACACGTCCAGTTCGACCCGAGGCACCTTCTTGACGTCGATCCAAAAGTCGGCCATGCGGCACTGGCGATAGTACGACTGCTTGGCGAAACTCAAGTTGCGATACGACGATTGCAGGGCTACGAAACAAGTGATCCCCACCGCGACAATGCTGGTGATCGCCAGTAGCAAACCCTTGGAATCGTTGAGTTCGCGGAGTAACTTGAGAAGCAACATCGACGACGGCGCAAAAAAAAGGGCGAGACTCTATTAGTCTCGCCCGAAGTTCGCGCCAGGTCAAGAATCACGCCGCGTCCGCATGTTCGTCGTCGTCCTCCCAATCGGCCAGCCCGACGATGCTTTCGTAAGCGGAATCCAGGTGTTCACGAATGATTTCGCTTTTCACTTTCTGCATTAAATCAACGATGGTGGAAATCACCATTTCCACCTCCGCCGGTTCAATCTCTTCTTCAATCCATTCGTCTTGAGCGTCGATGTCCAATCTTTCTTCGTCGTTCATATGGGTACCTCCGTGAAATGAATGACAAGGGAGCTATCGGCAATTCCTCTACTGCGGCTTGCGTAATCGTGGCGGTTTTCTTGACAGTGAATCCTGTGACTTGCAGCGCTGAGGACACGGTTTGTTCGTGCGGCTCGCGCGAGCCGCTCGAAGCCTACGTGTCCTTGCAATCCGGGCGGGATCAACGCGGCCACCGCCATGGGGAGTGCAGATGGATGCAGCAGCCCGCGCGTGACGGCGCCGAAAGCAGTTTCAACGTTAACGCAAATGGACGAGTCTTTCGAGAGCAAACGCGGATAATTTCAGGGGGCCTCGACGACGTCAATCGCCTGTCCGCTGATTCTTAACCCAAATTGCGGCCAATCTCCATCGTAGCCGATTCGCGACGCAATCTCCTGGAAGTCCGCGGTGAGCTGCGGGTCCAGCGACATCAACTGTTCGATGCGACTGCACTCGGGATGATTCTCGTCCGCGTAGATCCCGCCCCGGCCGTCGGGCTTGAGTACTAGCGGTTGCGAAATATCGATGCCGAAGGCGGCCAGTTTGTCGGTTAGACGCTTTCGGAAACGTTCCAGTAATTCGGCTGAACTTGGCTGCGGATCGGTGTCCGTGCTGGATTCGACAACTTCCGCATCACCTCGCAAAGCCGAAAGAAAGTCGCTGGCGCCGGCTGCCAGTTCACGCACGGAACCGACGGCCGCCGAACCCAGCGCCAGGCCTGCGAACGGAATCAGCGGAGAAAGGCTCATCGGCAACCATTGGCACGAGAATTTTGAACGATACACTGACGTTCTTGATTTGATCGACGCGAAACAGGCGTGAATTGAGAAACTTTAGCGATTACTTTGCCAGTCCCCGCACGTTGGCAAGGTAGGTGGGCTGGTGAAACATGTTCGAACCCCAGCAATACGAACTCATCGACTTCGGTGGCGGTCGCAAGCTGGAACGCTTCGGTACGCGCCTTGTCGATCGTCCCGCCCCGGCGGCGGACGATTCGGTTCCGCTACTGCCTGCCGCATGGAAAGAAGCGGACTTGCGTTACGAGCGGAAATCGGCAACCAGCGGCAAATGGAGACCGGCAAGCGTGAAAACAGACTGGCAGGTGCAGCACGCTAGCATTCGATTCCGGTTGCAGCCGACACCATTCGGCCATGTTGGTTTGTTTCCCGAACAGGCCGCGAACTGGGACTGGATCTTCCAGCAATCCGGCCGGCAGCCACTGAAGGTACTGAATCTGTTTGCCTACACCGGCGGTTCCACGCTGGCCGCCGCCGCCGCGGGCGCCGCCGTGACACACGTGGACGCGGCTCGGAACGTGGTGCATTGGGCGCGCCAGAACGCCGCGCTTTCAGGGCTTGCCGACGCGACGATTCGTTGGATTGTCGAAGACGCGCGGAAGTACGTGAAGCGCGAATTACGGCGCGAGAGCCACTACGACGCGGTCATCCTGGACCCGCCCAGCTACGGCCACGGACCGACGGGCGACGTCTGGAAGATCGGCGAGCACTTGTTGCCGCTGCTGGCTGACTGCGCCCGGCTCGTTCGCCATCAGCCCCGTTTCGTTCTGCTCACGAATCACTCGCCCGGATTCGGGCCCGCGGAACTGGAGGCGGTGCTGGCCGATACGATGTTTGGCTCCTGTCAGGCCGGCGCCACAGCACGTACGATGTACGTGGAAACAAGCGATGGGCGTCGACTGGCAAGTGGAGTTGCCGCGCGCTGGCCAGGTTGAGTCATGAGAATCACAAGCGTGCAGAATCCCCGAGTCAAAGATGCCGTCCGGTTGCGTGATCGCCGCGGTCGCGAGCGGCAAGGGCGCCTGATCATCGATGGCCGGCGTGAAGTGGAACGGGCCCTGGCCGCCGGCCTTCCACTGATCGACATCTTTGTTCGCGACGATGTCGCCGCGGAACAGCTCGGCGCAATCCCGCGCGGGCAATGCATTGAATTGCCCGAGACCCTTTTCGCGAAGCTTGCGTACGGCGATCGCAGCGACGGTGTCGTTGCGGTTGCCGAGACGCCGCGCGTCACGTTGCGCGACATCGTGCCTGGCGATTTGCCGTTGGTGGCGGTTTTGGACGGCATTGAAAAGCCGGGAAACGTGGGCGCCATCCTGCGAACGGCGGATGCGGCGGGCATCGATGCCGTTGTAATCTGCGACGGAGGTACCGACCTGTACAATCCCAACGCCATCCGCGCCAGCCTGGGGGCCATTTTTACGTTACCGGTTTGTGCGGCCAGCGGCCAGGAAACCAGGGACTGGTTGAAGCAGCAAGGAATGCAAGTGTTTGCCGCGCGGGTTGACGGTTCAATTTCGTATACGGCTGCCGACTATCGTCAGGCTGCCGCCCTGGTGCTGGGCAGCGAAGCTGCCGGGTTGGGAGACAACTGGGCCGGCGAAGACGTCATTGCCGTGCGGCTTCCCATGCGCGGCGCGGCGGACAGCTTGAATGTCTCGGCGACCGCCGCGGTTCTGTTTTACGAGGCGCTGCGTCAGCGCGACGCGCATTAGTTGGACAGCGCCGCGTATGCGGAAAGCCGCCCAAATACAAGCACGCAGCGCGAGCAAGTGTGCTCGGACGTTAGTGACCCACTTGCTTGCGCTTCGTGCTCGTATGACGGCCGAACCCAGCGCTTTCCAATCAGGCGGCGTGCAGTGCGTTGATTTCTGAGCCGACCAGGACTTCGCCGGCCAGTTGCCGATAGTCTTCGGCGCCGTTCGATTGCGGGGCGTACTGCAAGATCGACTGACCAAAGCTCGGCGCTTCCGCCAAACGGATATTGCGGCGGATGCGGGTGTCAAAACATCTGGCGTGCGACCAGACGCATTCGGTATCGGTTTGTTGCCTGAAGAACTCGTCCACGTCCGTACTGACTTCCGCGGCCAGCCGCGTGGCCGATTCGTACATGCAGAGGACAACACCGGTCAGGCGCAGCTGATTGTTCAGGCGTTTGGCCACGACGTCGATCGTCCGCAGTAGTTTGCTCAGGCCATGCAGGGCCAGGAAATGCGGCTGCAGGGGCAGGAAGACTTCCTGGGCAGCGGTGAGGGCATTCAACGTCAATACACTTAGTGACGGCGGGCAATCGAGGATCAAGAAGTCGAAATCGCCGTCGTCCACCGCCAGTTTGTCGCGGAGGATTACCTCGCGGCCCACTTCGCCATACAATTCCATCTCGGCCGCCGCCAGGTCCAGGTGGGCGGGGACGATCCACAGATGATCGCTGACCTGCCGGCGGACACTGCTCAGGCTGGCGTCGCCCGTCAGGACATCGTAGATCGACGATTCGCCCTCGGAAAGGGAGTAGCCCAGATGCAACGAGGCGTGGGCTTGGGGGTCCAGGTCGACAACGCAAACACGCTGCCCCAGTTCGGCGAGCGCCGCGCTGAGGTTCACGGCTGTTGTCGTTTTACCCACGCCGCCCTTTTGATTGATAATGGCAATCGAACGCATGACGCCACTCCTAATGGAATTGAAGTTGCCGGGGCGGGGGATTATATACGTGCCTGTGCGAATGTTCCTAGGGCAAGTTGCACGTTCCTCCAGTATTTGCGGCACGGGCAAACACCGCGTCAAGCAGCAAAAAATCCGCTACACTATGGCCTCGTGTGCTGAGGGCGCGTCGGAGAGGCGAGGTTGGATTTGGCGAGTTTTTGCACTACAAAGTGAGCTTGTGCTAGCAGGAGAATCATCAGCGTGCGCGTAATCATTCAAAAAGATGCCGAAGCGGTCGCCTCGCGCGGAGCTCGGTTTGTCGCCGATCTCGTACGTCGTAAGCCCGACTGCGTACTCGGCCTGGCCACCGGGGGAACCCCGATCGGTCTGTATCGGGAACTCATCCGCCTGCATCGTGAAGAGGGCTTGGATTTTTCCCAAGTGCGGACTTTCAACCTGGACGAGTATGTCGGTCTGGGGCCCGCGCATCCGCAGAGTTACCGCTATTTCATGCAGCAGTATCTGTTTGATCACATTAACATCGCGCCCGAGCATACCCACGTTCCGGATGGCCGCGCGCTCGATTTCGCGGCGTATTGCCGGCAGTACGAACAGCGGATCACCGATCTCGGCGGCATCGATTTGCAGGTTCTTGGCATCGGCAGCGACGGGCATATCGCCTTTAACGAACCGGGCTCGTCCCTGGGCAGCCGCACGCGAGTCAAAACGCTGACGAGTGAAACCATCAAGGATAACGCGCGGTTTTTTGACGGCGAGGAAAACGTGCCGCGGCTGTCCATCACGATGGGCGTGGGAACCATCCTGGAGTCGCGCTGCTGCCTGTTGCTGGCTATCGGCGATTCCAAGGCCGCAGCCATTCGCAGCACGGTGGAAGGTCCCATCACTTCGCAAATCACCGCCTCCGCCCTACAATTGCATCGCGAAGTAATCGTCGTCGTCGACGAAGCCGCTGGCGGCTGGCTGACACGGCGGGATTATTACGAAGAGGTTGAACGGGCTCAAATCCTGCTGGAAACAGGTCAGTTCCGGGCGCTCGGCATCGGCAATCAATGAACAGACTTCGCTACCGGGACCATGCAGACCGGCAAAGCAGCCGCGGGGCACTTCCGCGGCACGCCGGTCACAGCGACGAATAAGACGATACCATGCGACAAATTGGACATCTGAAGTACGAGCCCGAAGCGCATCGCTTTGCCGCCTACCTGATCACGTGTGACATTCCCGCCCATGCCGAAGCGGACGGGGACACGTGGGCCATCTGGGTGCGCGATGAAAACGACTTGGAAACGTCCAAAGAAGCGCTGGCCCACTTTCAACGGTCGCCCGGCGATGAACGCTATGCCGGCGTCGAAAAAGAGGCCCACCGCATTCTCGAAGAACAACGGCGACAGCAGCAGGACGCGCACAAGAACATCGTGCAAATGCGCGGCAAGTGGTCCCAAGCCGGCGCGCCTGGGCAATACGCACGCGCGCCACTGACCTACCTCCTCATCGGCATCTCCGTGGCCGTTTCGCTGTGGACCGATTTCGGCGCCAAACCCAATTCAAACTATTTCCTGTTTTCGATCCGTCAGCCGACGGTAACCGATATCAATGCCGCCAAACTTTCGCAGGTCTTCGTCGACATCAAGGAAGGCGAGGTCTGGAGACTCGTCTCGCCCATGTTCCTGCACTTGAGTCCCATGCATCTGCTGTTCAACATGCTGTGGCTGTTCATGCTCGGCCGGCAGATCGAAAACCGTCAGTCGGCGATCTTGTTGCTGTTGCTGGTCTTATCCGTGGCGGTGATTTCAAATGTGGCCCAGGCCTGGACCAAGGATCCCGCGTTTGGCGGTATGTCCGGCGTTGTCTACGGTCTGCTGGGATACTCCTGGATGAAATCGCGCTTCGATCCGCAGTCGGGAATCATGGTCGGCCAATCCACGGTCACGATCATGATGATCTGGCTGGTGCTCTGCTTTACCGGGGCGTTCGGTCCCGTCGCCAACGCAGCACACGTGGGTGGCCTGGTCTCTGGCGTCGCCATCGGATCCGCGATGTCCACGAGGGCGCTGTGACGCTCGGAGTCACGAACGCGGGCCAAATTTTTCGTCGAATGCCTGGATCACGTCCTGCATCGTTGCACTGAACTCGCCTTCCACGCAGTAGATCTTCTTGCATTCGGGATTGAAGACGACCGTTACTGCCTTCTCGTCGTCCGAAAAGCGGAGCGCAAACGTCCATTTTCCTTCGCAGGCGTTCGGAGCGGCATCCCACACGAAACTGGCATCTTCAATGAGCGCGTGTCGCGCGTGAACAAAGCCGGGTTTGCCGATGAGCGACTCTTGCTGAACCACCTGCAGGGTGTGGTTTTCGACCATGATCGTTTCCGTCGGCGGTGGGGCGTCGGAAGACGCCGTCCCGTCCTCCGACAATGCCTGCAGATGTAACAAATGAACGATCGGCGTGTGGCGAATGAGGTTGGCGTGTTTGGGCCCCCACATCTCCAGGCTGCGAACGCCCGCATTCTTCCGATACCACCAGGCGAACGTCGAAAGGCCAATGCCCAACAACAAGATCACCAAAATCACCAGCATCCCGCGCTGCCGCAGCTGGCTAGGTCTGGATTCGTCCATCCGCTCGTTCTCCCCCCGTCGATCGCTAGATTTCGCTTGATTGCCACACTTCCATTACAGCAGACGGATGCCCGCTTGACGATGCCCGGCGGCGATGGCGCGGCGACCTTCGTCGAAATCGTTCCAACGCAGTAGAATTCACCGTTCCATGGAGACAACCGGTTGGCGACGCGGCAACGTGTCGCGTCGTGCCGATCGCCTGCTAAGATTCGTGTTTGATGGGGGTTTGGCCCCGTTTCGACGCGACTTGAGCCTGCCCGGCTCGGAATGCAAGCGGCCCTTGACTGAAAAAAACCGCGTGCCCTGCGACTTTGTCACCGCCCCTCACAATCTTATGGGCGCCCGTTTGATGGCGGTGTTATAATAGGGGATGTTCGCAAAGCAGGGGTTTTGCCTGTTTTGCGGCGACTTGTTTCGTCTTCGAGGGCTCTTGGATTTTGACCGCAATCCTCGCCATATCCGCTTTCTATCACGACTCGGCGGCCGCCATCCTTGTGGACGGCGAGTTGGTTGCTGCTGCGCAGGAGGAGCGTTTTACGCGCAAGAAGCATGATTTCGATTTTCCGACCCGGGCGCTCGAATACTGTCTGAAAGAGAGTGGACTTGGCCCGGACGACCTCGACTATGTCGGATTCTACGAGAAGCCGTTGCTGAAATTTGAACGGTTACTGGAGACCTACCTGGCGGTGTCGCCGCTGGGTTTTCGTTCGTTCCTGAAGGCGATGCCGTTATGGCTGCACCAGAAACTGCACTTGCCGCGCGAACTGAAAAAAGGTTTGCAGAACCGGTTTCGCAAACGCTTTGTCTTTACAGAGCATCACGAGTCGCATGCTGCCAGTGCTTTTTTTCCGTCTCCGTTTGAAGAGGCCGCGATCCTGACCTTTGACGGCGTTGGCGAATGGGCCACGGCCAGTCTGGGATACGGGCGAGGGAACCGCCTGACCCTGACGCACGAGTTGCGTTTTCCCCATTCGCTGGGACTGCTCTATTCGGCACTCACCTATTTTTGCGGCTTCCGCGTCAATTCCGGCGAATACAAGTTGATGGGCCTGGCGCCCTACGGCGAACCAACCTACTTGCCGTCGATGTTGGACAAGCTGGTGGATTTGAAGGAAGACGGTTCGTTTCGGATGGACATGTCGTACTTCAACTACTGCCAGGGTTTGACGATGACTTCGGCAAAGTTCGCCCGCGAGTTTGGCGGCCCGCCGCGGCGGGCCGAGTCGCCTTTGACGCAGCGTGAAATGGACCTGGCGGCGTCCGCGCAGAAACTTACCGAAGAGATCCTGTTGCGAACGGTGCGTCATTTACACGCGCAGACAGGACTGCGGAATCTCTGCCTGGCAGGCGGGGTGGCGCTGAACTGCGTGGCGAATGGCCGCATCTTGCGAGAAGGCCCGTTTGAAAACCTGTGGATCCAGCCGGCCGCGGGTGACGCCGGCGGGGCGCTCGGCACCGCCTGGTTCATCTGGCACCAGTTGCTCGGGAACGCCAGGATTCCAACGCGGCCGGATGCGCAGCAGGGTTCCCTCGTCGGTCCCTCGTACACGGACCAACAAGTGCGCGAATTCCTGGACGAGCGCCAAGCGCCGTACACCTACTTTGAAGACGACGACGAGTTGTGTGATCACGTCGCCGATTTGATTGCTTCGGAACACGTTGTCGGTTGGTTGCAGGGGCGGGCGGAGTTTGGACCGCGGGCGCTGGGAAACCGCAGCATTCTGGGTGATGCTCGGAGCCGCCAGATGCAGTCGGTCATGAACCTGAAGATCAAGTTTCGCGAGTCCTTTCGCCCGTTTGCTCCGGTCGTGCTGCGCAACCGCGTCGGCGAATTCTTTGAGATGCGCGAGGAGGAAGACAGTCCCTACATGCTGCTGGTCGCCCCCGTGGCCGCCGCGAAACGACTGGAATCGCCACGCGGCGGCGAAGCGCGCGGGCTGGAGAAACTCAAGATGGTTCGTAGCCAGGTTCCGGCAATCACGCACGTCGACAACTCGGCGCGCGTCCAGACCGTGGATCCGGTGCGGCACGGCCGGTTCTACAAACTGTTGCAGTCCTTTGACAGGAAGACCGGTTGTCCGGTGATGATCAATACCAGCTTTAACGTTCGCGGCGAGCCGATTGTGTGTAGTCCCGAACACGCGTACCGCTGTTTCATGGCCACCAACATGGACGTCCTGGTGATGGAACGATTCGTCTTGCTGAAATCCGCTCAGCCGAATGCCTCCGCGCATCCGCTGGACGATTACCTGACGCAGTTTCAATTGGACTAGAGAGCGATGAGCCTGATCCGCATTAATCGTCATCCTTCGCGCCGCCAATTGGCCGTGTTCGGCCTGTTGTGGTTGCTGTGTCTGGGTGTGGTCGGCTGGCTCGCGCTGCGGGGCACAGGCTCGCTCCCGATCGCGTCTGCCGTCTGGTCGGCGGGAGTTCTGGTTCCGGCCATCGGCTTAGCTGTACCGACGTTTCTAAGAATGGTTTACGTGGGCATGGCCTACGCGGCCTTTCCCATCGGCCTGGTCGTTTCCCATGTGATCCTGGCCGTTGCTTTTTACGGCGTGATGACACCAACCGGCCTGTTGATGCGGTTGTTCCGCTACGATCCGCTGCAACGGCGACTGAATAAAGACGCATCGACCTATTGGATAGAACGGAAATCGAACGACGACACACAACGTTATTTCAAACAGTACTAGCTGGACAGTGCCCAGTTTGCGGCAATTCGTCAAAAGACAAGCACGCAGCGCGAGCAAGTGTATCGGGTCGTAAGTTACCGACTACTCGCGGGCGCTTCAAGCTTGTACGACGGTGGAACTTGACGCTGGCGAACTCGGGATCGAGTCAAAGATGGCTGCGGCGTTTGCGAGGTAATGGCAGGGGAGTGCGCCCGCCGATGCAGTGGCGCAGAAAGATTTGCAAAATGTCAATTGATTCAGAAACGAGAAAAGAAGAGCAACGCGTTCGGGACGAGTCGAAGCAAAGTGCTTCGCCGTTCGAACAGCAGGCTCAGGCTGAACAGCCGAGTTTTCTGGTCGAGTTCGCCGACTTCCTGATACACAATAAGAAGTGGTGGCTGACGCCGATCATCGTCATTCTATTATTTGTGGGTTTGCTGGTCGTACTGGGGGGCAGTGGGGCAGCACCGTTCATCTACACGCTGTTCTGATCCAGGAAGCACTTCCGTGACTACAATTCGCCCCTCGCGCTGGCCGCTGATCTTGCGGCTGCTGCACCTGCCGCTTCCTATTCCAATATTGGCATTTGGGGTCTTACGTGTTGTCGTTGGGCCGCCGCCGTCGACCCTGGTTGTTGTCGCGGTGGGCGTGGCGACCGTATGGACTTTGGTGGTACTGGTTGCCGTCGCCGTGCCACGCTCGCGCCACGCTTTGATCACCCATCGCTATCAATTGGCACTCTGCTTTGGTACCGGACTGCTGACCCTGGCTGCCTGCGACGTGACGTTGACCGCTTTCGGTATCGTTCCCACCATCGCAGCGCGGCGCGAGGCTTCGCTGGAATATGCTCCAACGGCTTTCACGCGACACCGCCTGCGGTCAAAAGACCTCGCGCTTCCCGGAAACGAAACCATCACGATCAACCGTCGCGGTTACTTGGGCGAGGAGATTCTGCTGCCCAAACCAGCGGATACCAAACGCCTGGTGTTTCTTGGTGGGTCCCAGGTGTTCGGAGCCTTCTGGTCGGCAGGAAAGGACTGGCCCACAGAGTGCGGTAAGTACCTGAATGCGTCAGGCCACCGAGTGGATGTCGTGAATGCCGGGATTCCGAATCACCAGTCCGGCGACGCCATTGGAAAACTCTTCGCCGATCTCTGGATGGTCGAACCCGACATGGTGGTGTGCTGCAACAGCTGGAATGATATCAAGTACTTCGCCGAATTGTCTCTCGATCGCCCTTATTTGCACGTCGCCGCGCCCACGGTGGCCGTGGACCGGAGACTCTATCCCAACGGCCTCGATCGCGTACTCTGCCTGTCCGCGTTTTACCGCAAGGTGCATAGCGGCGTCATCACTTCCCTGTACGGCGTGGCTGGAGACGAAGGACTGAAATTCCGCGATCCCGTAATGAACATCAACGAAATCTCGCTCCGGCAATATGAGTTGAATCTGCAGACCGTTTGCGATATCGGCAAAAACCTGGGCGCGACAGTCGTCCTTTGTAAACAAGCGCGACTACTGACGGCCGATGCGAACGACGAGCAACGCCAGCGGATTCCCTATAGCTACACGGGACTGGGACACGACGAACTGGTCCGCGCCTTCGAAGCTTGCGACGCGTTGATCGAAAAGGTCGCTGCTGAAAAGCATTGTCAGGTCCTTGACATGAACAGCCCACTCTCAGGAAAAACGGAGTTGTTCACGGACCATATCCACTTTTCCGTCGAAGGCACTCGGCAGGCCGCGCAACTGGTTGCCGCGGCACTCGCAAAGAACCTTGCGGACCCGCCGGTATCCTCCGTCACGCAGCGTCCTGAACCTGCGGAAGGCGTGGTCAGCAGCGAGTAAACGAGCTCGGCTGCGCGCTCAGACACGCTGTAAGAGAAGCAAGCCGGCTGGTTGTAGTCCCGCGACTCCGTTCGCGGGATCCCGCGAACGGAGTCGCGGGACTACGGTTCCATTCCCGTCCGCCGCTCGTTCAACCTGGCAAAGGCTAGACATCCCAAGCTGCTAAAGTCATAATAATCCGCTTAAGATGTGTAGACTGTCTATATACCCTGCATTAACATTTTGTCGTTCCGACCGACTGCGGTCAGGGATTCCGGCATGATTCGCCTGGAATCATGAGGAAAGCCGAAGGTGCTGTTTTCATGAACACGTTACTGAGACTCTTGCGACACGGGTACGCTCGCAGTCTGAGTGAAAATCGTGGTTCGTGGATCGGCATGACGACGGTCACGCGGGCCCTGCTTTCGATCTTGGATCAAGCGATAGTGAGCGGTGTTCGTTTTCTGACGGCGGTGATCATTGAACGCCAATGCGGAGTGGATGGGCTGGGTGTTTACACGCTTGGTTTCACTGTGCTGGTTTATCTGATTGGCACGCAGGACAACCTGGTCGTGTCGGCGTACACCGTTTATGCCAATCGCTTTGACGGGCAGCGTCGTCGCGAGTACGCGGGCAGTGTGGTGATGCAGTACGGCCTGCTGGCGGTACTGACGCTGATGGGTTTGCTGGTGGCCGGGTACATCTTGACACTCAGGTCGAACCTGGTGCCCATCGGAGCGGTATTCTTCGCGCTGGCGATTGTCATTCCCTTTGAGCTGTTGCGACAGCTTGGGCGGCGCATTGCTTTTGCTCATCTGCGCGTCCACCGCGCGCTGGTAATGGATGCGACCACTTCGGCCATCTACGTGGTCGGGTTGTTGCTGCTGATTTCCTCGGCATCGCTGACGCCGGTGAATGCCTATCTGGTTCTGGCAGTTGCCACGGCGCCTGTGGGGCTGGGCTGGCTGATCTTTTTCCGTTCTAAGCTTGCCTTTTCGCGCCAGCGTCTGTGGGAGCATACGCGTTTCAATTGGCAATTCAGCATGTGGGTTTTTGCCAGTTTTCTGGTCAGTACGGCTCACCTGTATTTGGTCTACTGGATGCTCGGCCTGCTGATGGGAGTGGAGGCAACGGGTCAACTGGCGATTTGTATGAATGTCGCCTTGCTCTCCAATCCGTTTGTGCTGGGCATCGTTAACCTGATGACCGCCTGGGCCGCGCAGGGCTTGAGCACAGGGGGGAGCAGGCAGCTGACGAAGATCGTCTGGCAGGCTGCGGGAATGATGTCGCTGGCCATGTTCGTGTTTTCCGTTTTGGTGACGAGCTTTGGGGACATCATCCTGCAAACGGTCTATTCCCATGCCAGGACGGTCCCTGCGTCCTTACTGATTGTCAGCGTGATGATGGTGTCGGTCGATGCGGTTTCGTCGCCCTTCGAGAGCGGCTTGCGGGCGCTGGAGCGTACGCGCGTCTCGTTCGTGATCGCGCCGGTGACGCTGGTCTTGACGGTGCTGCTCGCGTGGTTCCTGATGCACGAGATCGGTGTCCTGGGAGCGGCGCTCGGCGCGCTGGCCGGGAAGTTGACGTCCTGCCTGTGGCGTATCGGCGCGTTTTCCACTTGCAGTTCCCTGGCGTGCGCGGAGGGGACTTGATGGCAACGGCATTACCAAGTCGAGTGACCGGCGGGTACGCGGGCGAGGAAGTGGTTGTCTCCCGGGCCGCCATCTGCGTGGGCCTGCTGCTGTTGGCCGTGACCATGTTTGTGAACGGTGCCAACATGCGAGTCAACAGTGCGGAGAGCTTTTCCGTCGACTGGCAGGTCCTGTTGCGACTAGCCGTCTGCGGCGCGTGTGGACTCTACGGGCTCTACTACCTGCCCGCGACGTTTCGTTACCTGACCTACTGGCCGGTCGCGCCCATGACTGCGTTGCTTGTCTGGAGCATGCTCACGATCCCGCTGGCCATCAATCGCTTACACGCCATCTCGTCGCTGGCCGCTTTCGGTGGGATCTTCCTGTTCATGCCGGCTCTGCTGCGAATTGTGCCGCTGCGCTCGATCATCATCACGGCCGTGGTCACGTTGACTCTGTTCCTGTGCGCCACATGGTTCGTCGATCAT
>CALBSZ010000581.1 GCA_937967665.1 uncultured Planctomycetaceae bacterium | reverse complement strand
GAAACCACCGACAGCCCTTGACTCGCAACGAGTTTTCATAGAAGCCACCCTTCGCTCGTTTTAAAACAGAACCTAGCCTTCGTGCGGGTGCCGTCGGCTTTCTTGCCTGTCCTTCATGTTTTTCATGTCCTTCATGTTTTTCCCGTCTCGCCGCTCCCTCCGCCAAACTCCGCACTCACGCAGCGTACTATTGTCGCACGCGTCCAAAAGTTCATTGTCGGTCATTCGAATTTTCGATCAACCGACCCTTCGGATTATGACGATTGTGATCGTTGGGCAACTTACACAATTACGCTCTGCTAGCATTGGCTGCATGTTTCCTACGTTTCGCTTTCCATTCGTCGTGATTGCATCGGCGTTCCTGCTTACGGCAGGTTGCGCGCGCAGATGTTATCGAATTCCGGTTGCCTGCGACCGAAGCCTGCCTGGACGTTGCCAACCGTGCCAGCACATCGCGACTCGCAATCAGGAGGACGTTGCGAAGCGGGTGTCGCAGTTGCCTTCGCTGGCGGAACATGATTTCTCGCGGCCGACTGAATCGGCTTGGAACGGCCAGCCTGAACCACAGGACCATCCCGAAGCATCATGCATTCACCCAGTGTCCTTGAGGCAAATCGAGGATTTGGTGGAGAGAGACAGCCTGGCCGAGGAGTCCTCGCTTCCGCCGTTACGGGACGAACGGATGGAGGAGCCTGAAGAAATCCCGCCGCCGACACCTTCGGTTGACGAAGAGACATTCCCGCTGCCGCGTCCTTCAGCGGACGACGAGGAAATGATTGTCGTATCGATCCCTCCGCGGCCGCCCGGGCTGCTGCGTCGGCTGTTTGATTTCATCGGCGGCCCACACTACAAGCGCTGCTCGCCGCACGGAACCGAAGTACCGTTATCTATTGAGACCCAGAACTTCTCCGCTGGCGGCGAAATTCCCGCGCCAGATCGCTGGTGGACGTCATTCGGCGATACAGCGTTGGATCGACAAATCGAAACCTCGCTAGGCGGGAGCCTCACACTGAGAGCCGCGTTGCAGCGGTTGCGCGCCTCCCGAGCACTGGCTCGGCGTGAGGCGTCGGACCTGTTGCCCGATTTGAACGGCGTCGGCGATGCCGGAGGCACGATCCTCACTTATGCTCCCAATGGCTCGCTCTTTACGCTGGGCCTGAACGCCTCCTATCAAGTCGACCTCTGGGGTCAAATTGGATCTCGCGTGGAAGCCGAGTGGCTGCGGGCTTCTGCGACCGAGGCGGACTATCACGCAGTAGCATTGTCACTGTCGGCCGAGATCGCCCGGAGTTGGTTCGCGCTTGTTGAAGCCCATGCCCAACTAGCGATGCTCAGCGAACAGTATGAGACAAACCTTACCGGGCTCAAACTACAGGAAGCTCGTTTCGGCGGCGGCGACGAGCGGGTTGGCAGCGCGGATGTACTTCGCCAGCGGCAGCTGGTCGAGTCGACGCGTGAACAGATGGTAGTCACTCGCGCGCGAGTCGATGTGTTGGAACATCAGCTGGCTGTACTGCAAGGCCGGCCACCTCAGCGCGCGAAATACGACGTGGGGAGCGATTTGCCGACCGTACCCCCGCTTCCGAAAACCGGGATTCCGTCGGAGCTGCTTCGACGGCGCCCGGACGTACACCGCGACTACCTGGCGCTCTTGGCTGCGGATCGCGATCTGGCGTCGGCCATCAGTTCCCAATACCCGCGTCTCAATTTGGCCGGTTCGCTGACGACGCTAGCCGATGGCTCGGCGAATCTGTTCCGCGATTGGATTCTTGGGATTGCCGGTCAACTTGTTGCCCCGCTCATCGACGGTGGCCAGCGCCGGGCCGAAGTCGACCGCACCGCCGCCGTCCTCGGGCAACTTGTCGCCGATTACGGTCAGACCGTACTGATCGCCTTCCGTGAAGTCGAAGACGCACTGGCTCTGGAGCGATACCAGCAGCAGCGACTCGATAGCCTGAGCAAGCAGTACGAACTTGCCCGCAAGGCCTCCCAGCAGTTGCGCGATCGCTATTTTCACTTTGGTGAGGAAATCGGCGCAACAGAGTATCTCGACGTACTGACTGCTACGACGACGGAACAGCGCTTGCAACGCGACATGGTGTCTGCCAGACTGGATTTAATACTGACTCGAATTGCGCTTTACCTCGCGCTGGCTGGCGACTTTGACACCCATCCGCAAGTCGTCGAAGATGGCAGACGTTCCCGTAGAGTTATTGATGAACGATCATCCACCACAGCGAACCGTAGGCTATTGGATTCGGATCGTGATCTCGGTAATCCTAAGCTCTTGCGCCCTGGGCGCGGCGGCGACGGCAATCGTGGTGATCAATCAGACCGAGCCGACCGCACAACAGATCGAGGCAACCCGCAAATCGGCGGCCCTCGTTGAAACGCTCATCGTCCAGCGAGGCACGTACCATCCTCGCTTGGTCGTGTTGGGTTCGGTCAGACCGGCACGGGACATCCTTCTCAGCCCGCGGGTCAGCGGGCAGGTGCTTGAGATATCGCCCAGCTTCGCGCCCGGAGGCATTGTTCGCCAAGGCGACTTGCTGCTGCGGATTGATCCGGCCGACTTTAACATTGCGCTGTCGGAAAGCGAGATGAAACTGGAGCAGGCCGAAGCTTCACTGGAAATCGAACAGGGCCGGCAAGCACTTGCGAAAAAAGAGCTGGAATTGTTGGAAGACACGATTGACGAGACGAACCGCTCGCTCGTGTTGCGCGAGCCGCAAGTGAAGTCGATCCGCGCTCAGGTTAGCGCGGCCGCCATATCGGTGGACCGCGCGAAGCTGGACCTGCAGCGGACCAGAGTTACAGCGCCGTTCGACGCGTTGGTCCTCAGGCGTTCAGTTGACATCGGTTCACAAGTCGCACCGGGAGATGAACTGGCTCAACTGGTTGGGATCGACGAGTACTGGGTTATGGCCGCTGTCCCCGTCCGCAGTCTGCGCTGGGTTCAGTTTTCCGAATCAGGTGGCCAAGGCTCCAGAGTGTCGTTACACAATTCCGATATCTGGCCAGCCGGTGCGGAGCGTCAAGCGCGGGTCACTCGGATGGTCGGCTCGCTCGATCAACAAACTCGTCTGGCAAGGGTATTGATCAGCGTGACCGATCCGCTGGCTCGCGATTCCAACGGACCACCTCTGATTCTCGACTCACTGCTGGAAACACATATTGAAGGCCGGCCGATCCAAGACGTGGTTCGCCTTAGTCGCGCCTATGTTCACCAGCGCGATACCGTGTGGGTGATGAGCGATAACAAGCTGCAGATCCGCAAAACGAAAATTGTCTTTCGCGACGCCGACTACGCCTACATCCGAGACGGCCTTGAAAGCGGTGACGAGGTAGTGACCACAACGCTGGCCACGGTCGCCGACGGTATCGGCCTGCGCAAGGTGAATGATACCGCCTCGCCGAGTGAGAACTCGAATACGGAGGTGATGGATTGAACGAGCATGAACTGGAAGACGACGGGCACGAGCGCGGCCCTATTGCTTGGATGGCTCGCAACTCGATCGCAGCCAACCTGTTGATGGTGATCCTGTTTGGTGGCGGTATCTGGTCAGCCTATGCGATTCAAAAAGAAGTATTCCCTCGCTTTCAGTTGGACGTCGTCGAAATCAACGTCGGATATCCGGGCGCAGCCCCGTCGGAAGTCGAACAGGGTATTTTACGCCCCATCGAGGAGGCGGTGCATGGCATCGAGGGTATTCGTGCAATTACCAGCGAAGCACGGGAGGGCCGCGGGGAGGTGTTGATCGAACTGGTCGCCGGCCAAGACCGAATACAAGCGTTTCAGAACATCGACCAGTCGGTCAGCCGCATTCGCACGTTTCCCGACGACATCGAGCAGCCCGAGGTAAGCCTGCAGTCCGAGCAGCAGGAAGTGATGCAGATCGCGTTGTACGGACCGGTCGACCCGTGGACTTTGCGAAAACTTGCCGAACAACTGCGCGATCAATTACAGGCCCACGAACAGATCACGCAAGTCGAACTGAACCGAGTACCGGAATATGTCACGCATGTCGAAATCCCCCGCCAGCGATTACGAGAATACGAGCTGTCGTTGCCCGACATCGCCCAGATCATTCAAGATTCCAGCCGCGACTTCGCCGCGGGTTCCGTGCGGACGAGCGCCGGGGAGATTCTGCTCCGTGTGAAAGGCCGCAGGCAGTGGGCAGAAGATTTCGCCAATCTCGAACTTGTTGCCGGGCGCGATGGAGCGGTCGTAACACTAGGTGACATTGCCACCATTCGAGACGGATTTGACGAATCCGGTTTTCACTCGCAATTCGATCAAATGCCTTCGGTCGACGTCAATGTTTACCGCGTCGGCTCCCAGTCACCAATCCAGGTGGCCGAGGCCGTTGAACAAACGATGAAGGAATTCGAAGGCTCCCTACCGCCCGGGATCAAGTGGAGACTCGACCGCAACAATGCCGAAGAGTTTGACCGGCGGCTCGACCTGGTCACGAAAAACGCCCTGTTGGCGGTGGTCATCGTGCTGTTGATCTTGGCGCTGTTCCTCGAATTCCGACTCGCCTTCTGGGTCATGATCGGCATGGCAGTTTCGTTCATCGGCGGGCTGTTATTCTTGCCCGCGACCGGTGTCAGCGTCAACATGATTTCGCTATTCGGGTTCCTCGTTGTGCTGGGCATCGTGGTCGACGACGCAGTCGTCGTTGGCGAGAACGTTTACGAAAAGCGGCAGGAGCACGGCGATTACCTGAAGGCCGCCATCGACGGCACACGTGAGGTGGGCGGCCCCGTGGTATTCAGCATCCTGACAAACATTGTCGCCTTTGTGCCTTTGATGTTCATCCCCGGCGAGACCGGCAAATTCTGGGGGCCCTTGCCGGTGGTGGTCATCATCGTGCTGTCTTTGTCACTAATCGAATCGCTGTTCATTCTGCCCGCGCACCTGGCCCATGCCCAAGCGGCAAACCGGCTACCGAACAGTTTGGGCAGTCGTCTTCATCGCGGCCAGCAGGCATTTAGCCTGGCGTTCAGCCGTGTCGTCGAGATCGTCTATCAGCCGATCCTATTGTTCTGCCTGCGTTGGCGATACGTGGTCACCAGTACGGCGCTGGGCCTCTTTCTCGTCGTCGCGGCCTTCGCAACCAGCACCCACATGGGCATGATCTTGATGCCCGAGGTCTCCGCCGACGAAATCGAGGCGGGCGTGCGGATGCCGGTCGGCACGACGCCGGACCAGGCAGCCGAGATCGCCGCCGTGGTGACCGAAGCTACCTTGCGGATGTTCGAGGAACATAATCTTCGCGAAGTGGCCGAGGGCGTGAAAACCAATGTGCGGAGACAAAACTTTATTGACGTCGAGATTGTAATGAAGCCACCCGACGAGCGCGATATGACCGCTAACGAGGTGATTGCGCTCTGGCGCGACCAGATCGGCGACCTGCCCGGCGTAACCCAGGTCACCTTCGAAGCCGAAAGCGGTCCCGGCGGCGCTCGCCAAGATATCAGCGTGGACTTGAGCCACAGCGATATCACTGTGCTGGAAAAGGCTTCCCAGGATTTTCTGAGACGTGTTGAGAGCTTTGCCAATACCCGCGATGTCAGCGACAACTACAACAAGGGTAAGTCTCAGTACGACTTTCGTCTTCGTCCCGAGGGGCGCGCTTTGGGGCTGACCGACGACGAACTTGGCGACCAATTGCGAGGTGCTTTCTTCGGCTCGCTCGCTTTGCGGCTGTTGCGCGGAACCAACGAAATCGAGGTCCGTGTGAAGCTGCCCGAAGAGCAGCGCGAGGACGTTCACCACTTGGAGGATCTGATTATCCGCGCGCCCAACGGCGTCGAAGTGCCGCTGTTGGATGTTGCGGAAGTCCAAGAAAACGCTGCATTTACGTCGATCAATCGCCGCAATGGCCGGCGCGTGGTCAACGTTTCGATGGACGTCGAGCCCGAGCGGGCGATTTCTCAGGTCATCCATGCTTTGAAAACCAAGGAACTGCCGGAATTGCGTGAAAACTATCCCGGCATCACTTGGACGTTCGAAGGAAGCAATGCGGAAATGCGCCGCGCCACCGCCTCACTGTGGGGATCCTTCGGTCTGGCACTGGCGGTTATTTACGCGTTGTTGGCGATCGCCTTTCGCGACTACATCCAGCCGTTGATCGTGTTGGTAGCGATACCCTTCGGAATCGTCGGAGCCGTGGTTGGCCACATGGTCCTAGGCTATGACCTGTCGCTGATCAGCTTCATGGGCGTGATCGCGCTGTCGGGAGTCGTTGTAAACGATTCCTTGATCATGATCGACTATGCCAATCGCCACGGTGGTCAGCAGGCGGCATTTGCCGCAATCTCACGAGCGGGCGTACGCCGCTTTCGACCGATTATCTTGACCACAGCGACGACGTTTGGCGGGCTCACTCCGCTGATTTTCGAAACTTCGCTTCAGGCACAGTACGTTATTCCGATGGCCATTTCGCTAGGCTTTGGAATCCTTTTCTCCACCATGATCATCCTCGTACTCGTTCCTTGCTTGTACCTGATTCTTGACGACCTTCGGTTCGGTTCGTAACCCAACTCGGACTGCTAAGTCCACCTCAGACTTGCGTCCGAGGCTGTCGCATGTCACGGCTGCGCGGTGAAATTGCCTTCTATAGCGTTGCCCAATGTGGCGACCTCGGACGCAAGTCCAAGCGAGCGTTTCGGGTACTTCAAAGATCGATTCCGCGTTAGATGCCTATGCCCATTGCGCTCGATTCTTGTTGAGCATAGGCTATGGATGGCACGATATACGAATATACGACCAAAACCGCCGCCGCTCGGCAAGACCGCCGATTTGGCAAATATGGCGTACCTGCCATCCGGGTCCCTGGCCACTCTTTTTTTTCGCGGGGCTGTTCCCTGGGGCGTTTCGACTCGCGACAATGGATCAGATGGCATTGATGTATTGACGACGTTCCGCCCCGCGCCGCCGGCGCCACGATAGCGTCCGTGGAGTCGCAGATGCGCGGCGTGGAAAACTTGAAACGCAGGTACGGCGATCACCAAGGGGGAGCAGCATGACGAAGCAAACGGATCAACGAGAGACGAATGTGGGAAGGCGCGAATTGCTGGCGTATTCGGCGGCGTTTGGCGCGGCGTTCGTGGCGCGGCAAGGCCTGGCGAAAGACGATGACAAAGCCACCGCGCCGACGATCCTGTCCAGAGCGTCGCGGCGCTACGATATGAAGAAGTCGATTAACCTGTGGGCCTTTCCCTATCCCGATCTGTGGTCGCTGAAACAATGTCTTGAAATCGCCAAAGACGCCGGTTTCGACGGCGTGGAAATCAACTTCAATCTGGAAGGAGAATTCTCAAACGAATCGTCGGATACCGAGATCGCGGCGATCCGCAAGATGGCCGAGGACATTGGTATCGCCATCAGCGGTGTCTGCTCGTTCCTGTTCTGGCCCTACGCGTTTTCACACAGTCAGCCGGAACGCCGCGCGATGGGCGTGTCGCTGGCCAAGAAGATGATCCACGCCGCGGAGTTGCTCGGTACGAAAAACGTTCTCATCGTCCCCGGCGCGGTGTACGCGCCGTGGATGGAAGACTACGAACCGGTGCCGAACGATGTTTGCGACCAGCGTGCCAAAGCCGCGGTGCGCGAACTGGTACCGCTGGCCGAACAGGCGGGAGTCCTGTTGAATATTGAAAACATCTTCGCCAACGGCTACCTCTACAGCCCGCAGGAAATGGTGGCGTTTGTCGACAGTTTTCAGAGCCCGCATGTTCAGGTTCATTTCGATACCGGCAATATCATGCAGTACCAGTTCCCAGAACACTGGGTGCCGATTCTGGGCAAGCGCATCAAGAACATCCATTTCAAGGAATGGGACAAGCGGACGCACGAGTTCAATCTCAACACGTTCCGCACGCTTCTTGACGGAACAACGAACTGGCCGGCCGTAATCGAAGCGCTCGACCAGATCGGCTACCATGACTATCTGACCTTTGAATACTTTCACCCCTTCCAGCACTATCCCGAAGCGTTGATCTACCAGACTTCCGACGCGCTGGACTGGATGCTGGGACGAAAACACTAAACCCACCTCCGCTCCCACCAGAAAAGGAACGAATGATGTGCCATCGCCTTTGCCTGCCGCTATTGCTTGTTTTGTGTGTTGGTTCCTCGCTTCCCGCCCAGGTTCCCTCGGGGCCAAACGATTGGCCGCAATGGCGCGGCCCCAACCGCGACGGCATCTCCCACGACAAGGGACTGTTGACCGCATGGCCGGAAGGCGGCCCCAAGGTTCTCTGGCAGGTAGATCGCGTTGGGGTTGGCTATTCGTCGGTCGTCGTCAAGGACGGTCGCATCTTCACGCAAGGCGATCTGAACGGCGTCGAGCACATTCTTTGTCTGAGCGCCCAGGACGGGTCGCTGCTGTGGGCCGTCCAACCGGAACCGGTGGCGAAAGAGCTGGCCGAAAGGATCAACGCCGAGTTCACGAACCTGGATAAGAACCAGGATGGCACCGTTGACGAAGTCGAAGCGTTGGCCCGGCTGGGGAACGAGTTCAACAAGTACGACACGGCCGCTGACGGCGATGCGGAAGCGATTGCGGAAACGCGGCGGAAACGCCTGTTTGCCAGCCTCGATGCGAACAACGACGGAAAACTCTCCTTCGAGGAATCCGGCGACGCGCTGCGGGACGAGTTTGCAAGAATCGACCAGAACGATGCCGACGCCGACGCCACGGCGCTTGCCGCATCCCGCGCTACGGCACTGTTCGCGCAGCTGGATACCGACAAGGACGGTAAGATTTCTCGCGACGAATCGCGCCGTTCCGCACTCGACCGGCCATTCAATCAAGCCGACGATCGGGATCCGAGCACCAACAAAGGCGACCAGTTGCTGACCAAACAGGAACTCGAAACCTACCTGGCGAAGCGGGAAACCGGCAAGGACGGAACACTCTCCCCCGAGGAAGTGTTGGAGTACTACGTCAAATCGCACCCCGGCAAGGATGGCATCCTGACGCGCGACGAACTGCAAGGATACTTCGGCGGCTACCGCAATCGGCAGGGCGATGGTCCGCGCGGAACCCCGACAGTCGACGGCGACCTGGTGTATTGCGAAGGGGGAAATGGGGATGTCACGTGCCTGGAGGCCGCCACGGGGAAGACGGTCTGGCATGTCAACCTGACCAGGGATTTCGGCGGCGGTCGTCCCGGCTGGGGTTATTCCGAATCGCCGCTAATCGAAGGCGAGATGCTCGTTGTGACGCCCGGCGGCAAGAACGGTACGGTTCTGGCTTTGAACAAGAAGACGGGCGACGCCATCTGGCAGAGCAGTGACATCCAGGATGGCGCCCATTATTCCTCGCCGGTCGCCGCCACCATCGGCGGCCGCCGGGAAATTGTGCAATTCGCTCGCAGCAGCGTTTTCGGACTGGATGCGGCCAGCGGAAAGTTCCTCTGGAAGTACAGCGCGGCCAACAACGGCACGGCCAACTGTTTCACACCGATCGTGGACAAGAACTACGTTTTCGTTTCCAGTGCTTACGGGACCGGAAGCGGGTTGGCCGAGGTCTCGAATTCGGCCGACGGTCAAACCGCGGAAGAAGTTTATTTCCTCGGCAAGCTGGCCAGCCATCACGGCGGCGCGGTGAAGATTGGCGACTACCTCTACAGCAATGGCGGCGGGTCGCTGATGTGCATTCACTATTTGACCGGCGACATTGCCTGGCAGGCGCGCAGCGTCGGCAAAGGATCGCTCGTCGCCGCCGACGGCATGTTGTATGTCCAAAGCGAACGGTACGCATTCGCGCTGGTCGAAGCGACACCCGAGGAATATCGCGAAAAGGGCCGCTTCAAATTCGACAGCCATGGCCGCCCCAGTTGGGCTCATCCCGTCGTCTGCGGCGGGCGGTTGTACGTTCGCGATCAGGAATCCTTGACGGCGTACGACTTGCGTTCGCCGTAGCGCGGGGCCTGCTCCGCGCTCCATTAGCCGCGGCGTTTTCCGGTTCGCGCTGCGTACCCTACGCCGCGCCGCATGGATTCGCTATAATCCCGGTTTTGCTTCCGGCGCGCGGAAAATGCCAACCTGGGATACGGTAACCATTGTGGGTGTGGGACTGATTGGCGGTTCGATCGGTCTTGCGCTGCAGCGGCGAAAACTGGCTCGACAGGTAGTCGGTGTCGGGCGCCGGAATTCCAGCCTGCAAAAGGCCCGGCAGTGCGGTACGGTGACAGCCACCACCACCAGCCTCCGTAAGGGAGTGAAGGAGGCGCGGCTGATGGTGATCTGCACACCGGTGGAACAGATTGCCGAACACGCGCTGGAAGCGGCAGCGCACTGTCCGGAGGGAGCCTTGATTACCGATGCCGGCAGTACCAAGCAAGCCGTTGTCGAGGCGGTAATGAAGTCGTTGCCCGAACGCGCTCGTTTCGTCGGCAGTCATCCCCTGGCGGGTAGCGAAAAGGCGGGCCCGCAAAACGCCCAGGCCGATTTGTTCGAGGGTCGCACGGTCGTCATGACGCCGGTGAAGGAGAACCACGCGGAAGAGCTTGCCGAGACGGAACGTTTTTGGGAATCGTTAGGCGCGCGGGTAATCCGCCAGACACCGGCGGCACACGACCAGGCCGTGGCGACCACCAGCCACCTGACGCACTTGATCGCGTCCTCTCTGGCCGCGGCAACGCCCCGCAGCGAACTGCCGCTCGTGGCGTCGGGCTGGCTGGATACCACGCGTGTCGCGGCGGGAGATGTCGAACTTTGGCGCCAGATCCTCAGCGACAACCGGCATCATGTGCGCAAGTCCCTGACAGGATTCGAAAAACTTCTCGGTCAATTCCGCACCGCGCTGGAAAACAACGACCAGAACACCCTTCGTAAGTTACTCGAAACAGGAAAGCAGCATCGTGACTCTGTGGGAAGTTGATATTTATCCGGCGGATGGACAACCCGACATCCTGGGCCAGGCCATCGCGGCGGACGCCGCCGACATGGGCCTGGGCCGCGAGCTGACGATTCATGCCGCCCACGGCTACCTGGTTCAAGGCGACATCTCGCGGCAGCAGATCCAACGGATTGTTGGCCAGCTGTTGGCAGACAACGTTGTGGAAGCCACCGTGATAGCGCAAGTCGGCGACGACGCGCTGAGCCGGGTGCCGGAGTCTTGCCACGTCAGTGGTCAGTCCAAAGTGGTTCACGTGCTGCCCAAGCCGGGAGTCATGGATCCGGTGGCCCAGAGCGCCACGGCGGCCGTCGAAGAAATGAGCTTGCACGCCGATGCCATCCGCACGCTCCGCAAATACTGGGTGGACAACGTCGGTGACGAGCAGCTGGCCACGCTCAGCGCCAGACTGCTGGCCAACGACTCCATCGAACAGGTGGTGGTCGGTCCGCTGCAACTGGATCGTATCGATGTCGGATCCGCCTACGCCTTTGAAAAAGTGATCGTGCCGATCGCCGATTTGGACGATCGCGGTTTGGAACGACTCAGCCGCGAAGGGCAACTGTATCTGACGCTGGTCGAGATGCAAACGATCCAGAATTACTTTCGCGAACTGGGCCGTGACCCGACCGACGCGGAACTGGAAAGCGTGGCGCAGACATGGAGCGAGCATTGCAGTCACAAGACCTTGGCCGGACGAATTGCCTATCGCGATGAACGGGGCGAACGCCGCTTCCAGAACATGCTCAAGGAAACCATCTTCGCCGCCACGGTAAAGATTCGCGAAACCTTGGGCGATGACGACTGGTGCGTCAGCGTCTTCGAAGATAACGCGGGGATTGTGCGGTTCGACGAGCAGTTCAATGTGGTGTTCAAAGTGGAAACGCACAACCACCCATCGGCTCTGGAACCGTACGGCGGCGCGAACACGGGTATCGGCGGCGTCATTCGTGATCCCTTGGGAACGGGCATGGGAGCGAAGCCGATCTGCAATACGGACGTCTTCTGTTTTGCGCCGCCGAATACGCCCGCCGATGAACTGCCCCCCGGCGTGCTGCACCCGCGGCGCGTGATGAAAGGAGTCGTGTCGGGAGTTCGCGACTACGGCAACCGCATGAGCATTCCCACCGTCAACGGAGCCGTCTACTTTGACAAGCGCTACCTGGGCAACCCCTTGGTGTATTGCGGCAACGTGGGTTTGATTCCGCGAGACAAATCATTCAAGCAGGCTCAGCCAAACGATTACATCGTCGCCATCGGCGGCCGCACAGGACGCGACGGAATTCATGGCGCGACCTTCAGTTCGGCGGAACTCACCAGCGAAAGCGAATCGCTGTCGGGGGGCGCCGTACAGATCGGCAACGCGATTACCGAAAAAATGGTGCTCGACGTACTCCTCCAAGCGCGCGATAAGAACCTGTATAGCGCCGTCACCGATTGTGGTGCGGGCGGTTTTTCCAGCGCCGTTGGAGAAATGGGTGAAAAGATCGGCGCCGAAGTGTGGCTGGATCAAGCGCCCCTGAAATACGACGGGCTTTCGTACATGGAAATCTGGATCTCCGAGGCGCAGGAACGGATGGTCTTTTCCGTGCCCGAAGAAAAGTGGCAGGCGTTTCACGACCTGTGCGCGGCCGAAAGCGTGGAAGCCACGGTGATCGGTCGCTTTGTGCCAACCGGCCGCTTGACCTTGAAGTACGACGGGCAAGTCGTTGCCGACCTGGACATGAAGTTCCTGCATGACGGCCGGCCTCCCGTGGTCCGCGACGCGGTCTATCAGCCGCGGTCGCGGGAGCCGTTCCGCATCGCGTCCGCTGCCGACGACGACGCGGCGACCCTGAAGAGCATACTCGGTTCATTGAACGTCGCCAGCAAGCACTGGGTGATCCGCCAGTACGATCACGAGGTGCAAGGTGGCAGTGTTGTGAAACCGCTGGTCGGCGTGCAGAACGACGGGCCCAGCGACGCGGCCGTCGTGCGCCCCGTGCTGTCGTCGCACCGTGGACTGGCTGTCAGCTGCGGGATGAATCCCTACTACGGAGATTTCGACACGTATCACATGGCCGCCAGCGCGATCGACGAAGCGCTGCGCAATTGCGTGGCGGTGGGAGCCGACCCGAGCCGCATCGCGATTCTGGATAATTTCTGCTGGGGATACACGGACCGCCCGGAAACGTTGGGATCGCTGGTCCGCGCGGCCCTGGCATGCCAGGAGCTGGCAGTCGAACTGGGAACCCCTTTCATCAGCGGCAAGGACAGCCTGAATAATGAATTCAGCTATTTCGACGCCGCTGGCAAGAAGCAGACCATTGCCATTCCACCGTCGCTACTGATCAGCGCTCTGGGACAAGTCGCCGACGTCCGCCGCTGCGTGACGATGGATTTGAAAACACCCGGCAACCTGCTCTATCAGATCGGCACGACCAAGGATGAACTCGGCGGATCGCATTATTCGCTGGTCATGGGCGGCAGCGGAGGTCACGTGCCCCAGGTGGACGTGCCTGTGGCCAAGGCCACCTTCGCGGCGGTGCATCGGGCAATCCAGGCGGGAACCGTGCGAGCCTGCCACGATTTGAGCGAAGGGGGACTGGCGGTGGCGCTCGCGGAAATGGCTTTCGCGGGAGGACTCGGGGCTGCGGTAAGCGTGAAGGCGTGCGGCGAGGTCGCGGATGCCGCTTTGCTGTTTGCGGAATCCAATTCGCGCTTTGTCTGCGAAGTGCTTCCGCAACGCCGGGAAGAATTTGAAAAGCTGCTGTCGAACGTGCCGCATGCCCTGATCGGCGAGGTCACCGAGTCGCCGACGTTGCAGATCGCCGCCCAGGACCTGCTGATTTCAGCGGACATTGATGAACTGAAACAAGCCTGGCAGCAGCCCTTAGACTGGTAGACGTGGTCCGCGCCGATTCATTGATGACATTGAGGTAACTATAGAAATGGCAACACCGAGAGTTCTCATCTTGCGAGCACCCGGAACGAACTGCGATCAGGAAACGGCCTTTGCTTTCCGCCAGGCCGGTGCCGCAACGGAACTGTTGCACATCAACCGCCTGATGGAAGCGCCGACCATCCCTGAGGGTTTCCAGATCCTCTGCCTGCCCGGCGGATTCAGCTACGGAGATGATGTCGCCGCGGGCCGTATCCTGGCGAATCAAATCCGCCATCGCTTGAACGATACCTTTCATCAATTCAAGACCGCCGACAAACTGATCCTGGGTATCTGCAATGGCTTTCAGGTGCTGATCAAATCGGGCGTCTTGCTGGACGACGTTGAGGGATCGCCGGCAGCGACCCTGACCTGGAACGATTCCGGCAAGTTCGAAGACCGCTGGGTCCACGTGGCCAGTACGTCCAACAAGTGCGTGTTCTTGGGCGGCGTTGAGCGGATGTACCTGCCTGTCGCGCACGCGGAAGGCAAGTTTGTCACCCGTGACCCGCAGGTCTTGGCGGCGCTGGAACAGCAGGGACAATGCGCGCTCCGCTACACCGCGGCGAACGGCAACGCGAACGTGGCCTATCCGGAGAATCCCAACGGTTCGCTGGCGAACATCGCCGGAGTCTGCGACAAGTCGGGGCGCGTGTTCGGACTCATGCCCCATCCGGAACGTCATATCGATCCCACGCACCACCCTCGCTGGACCCGAGGCGAAGCGCGGGAAAAAGGCGAAGGCATGGCCGTTTTCGAAAATGCCGTCGGCTACTTCGCGTAGTTCGACAGCGCAGGCTCGACGGTAGCGACTTGATTCGCATTTGGGCCTCGACCTTGTGACGTTGCTCGACGGCCGGATCATCGAGAATAGCGCGGTACGTACTCAACGCCTCGGGGCGGCGGCTTGCGGCAACGAGCGCCGGGCCTCGCGACAGTAGCATCGAACCACGCCAATATCCGCGCAGGTCTTCCACATCGACCTTGTCAAGCGTTTTCATTGAACTGGGTCTGCTGGTCCCGCTCTGCGATTCCGTTGATCAGAGTCATGGTGCGGGCAAGTTCCAAGCCCGCCCGTCAGATGTAGTACATCGGTTCCGGCTCGCCGGCCGCCTGCTCTACCAGGTCCGCAACGGTGACCCCTTCCAGGATACTCCGCTGCGCTGCCGCGGCCGCTTGCCAGGCACGCAAGAGAACGCGCGAGGCGGACGTTGCCTTTCCCGCGCTCGTGGCGACTTCTGCAGAGGAACCGTCGACGATCGACATCACTTCCGACAGCGTCAGTTCCGCCGGATCGCGCACCAGAACGTAACCTCCCGACGCGCCCCGGATACTCTTGATCAGCCCCGCGGCTTTCAACTGCAACAGGATCTGGACAAGAAACTGAGATGGAATGCCGTGGCGCTGCGCCAAATCACGAATGCGCACCGGAACGCCGCTGCCGTAGTGAAACGCCAGTTCCAGCACGGCCAGGCAAGCATACTCGGTCTTGGCACAGAGATTCATCGTTTCAGATGGGCCTTAATCTAGTCGTCGACGCTCTCGTCACCGCCCAGGGAATGCAATCCACACTCGGTCTTGGCCGTCCCACTCCAGCGCCCGGCGCGATCATCTTCGCCCAGCAGTACGGCACGGGTGCAGGGCCAGCAGCCGATGCTCGTATAACCTTGATCGTGCAAAGGGTTGTACGGGACGTCTTCGTCGGTGATGAACTTCCACACTTGCTGCTTCGTCCAGTTCGCCAGCGGGCTGACCTTGACGAGCTTGAACTTCTTGTCCCAGCCCACAATCGCAGTCTTCGCGCGGTCCGGACTCTGGTCGCGACGAATCGCGCTGGCCCAGGCATGCATCCCGCGCACCGCGTTCTTCAGCACAGTAAGCTTGCGGTCAAAGCAGCACTGGCTGGGATTATCCTTGTAGACAGGACCGCCGTGCATCGCTTCGTACTCGGCCACCGTGGTGGCCGGCCGCTTGAGTTCCACAGTGATGCCGTACCGCTCGCGAACCCGCTCGCACAGGTCCAACGTCTCTTGGAACTGGTATCCGGTATCCAGATTAAAGATCGGCGTGGCCGGCGCGATCTCGGCCAACATGTGAATGATCGTCATCCCCTCCGGTCCGAAGGCCGTGGCCATCGTGAACTTGTCGCCAAATCGCTCGACAGCCCAATGCAGGATCTCCTGCGGTGACGCCGATTCCAGACGGTCACTGTTTGCCTTCAGTTCAGCCAGAAAATCCTCGTTTGGTTGCAGCGGGGGTTCCGCCGCCAAGGCCCCTTCCAGCGGTTCCTCCTGGGGAGGTGAAACGACTTTTAGCATCGGTAAGCTCATGGTGTTCGGTTTCGTGCGAATCGCTGCCGCGTGCTGGGACATCCTGACAATTCCTTTTTGATGTAGCTTCTTCGGATCGGCCTGCGCCAAGACGCGGCCCCGGCGCGACGTCAACAATGATAATAATCTTAAGCAACTAAGTCAAGTATAGAGCCGCTGGTTCTCTATATTATCGGTTTGTCGCCCTAGATTCTTCAGTTTGTAGGGATTGCATCGGTTCTGGCGGTATTCACAATAGACGTAAATCGTTTGCGGATCTCGATCTGTGCCGATCGATTTGACACGATTCGCAACGGATCTCGTTTTCGTTACCTGGCACGTGAACCCCACCTTTCCTGGAGCCTGCCCATGATTTTCCGTGTCCCCTGTATTTTTGCCGTTGCCCTGAGTCTCGCCTGCCTTGTCGTCGCCGAGGAGAATCGGCCGCCGGACGGTTTTCGCGCGTTGTTCAATGGACGGGACCTGAGCGGCTGGCACGGCATGCAGCATGTATCTCCGCGCAAGCTGGCTGCCATGACCGACGAGGAGCGCGCAAAAATGCGTTCGGACAGTTTGGCGGACGTGAACGCTCATTGGCGAGTCGAAGATGGCGAATTGATTAACGACGGTCACGGCCTGTACCTGACGACGGACGAGTTGATTGGTGACGCCGAGATCTGGGTCGACTACAAGACGGTGCCGAAAGCGGACAGCGGCATCTACCTGCGTTCGACACCGCAAGTGCAAATATGGGACACCACCGAAGCCGGCGGTAAGTGGAACATCGGCGCCGACAAGGGATCCGGGGGACTTTGGAATAACAGCAAGGGTGCGCCGGGCAAGGATCCACTGGTACTGGCGGACAAACCGTTTGGCGAGTGGAATCGTGTGCGGATCATTCAAGTCGGCAGCCGCACGACGGTGTACTTGAATGACAAGCTTGTTGTCGATCATGCGATCATGGAGAACTGGCACGATCGCAAGTTGCCGCTGGCGGCGAAAGGATCGATCCAATTGCAGACACATGGCGGAGCGATTAGCTGGCGCAACATCTTCGTTCGCGACATCCCGGCTGAAGAAGCCAACGCCCTTCTGGCTTCCAAGAACAACGACGGTTTCGAGTCGGTATTCAATGGCAAGGACCTTACGGGCTGGGCCGGCGCGGTGGACAGCTACGAAGTAGTGGACGGCGCCATCGCCTGCAAACCCGGCAAGGGTGGCAACCTGTACACGAAGGAAGAGTACCAGGATTTTGCGGTACGCCTGGAATTCAAATTGCCTCCGGGAGGCAACAACGGTCTTTCGATTCGCTACCCGGGCCAAGGCGATACGGCCTACGTGGGCATGACGGAACTTCAGGTTCTGGACAGCGCCGCCCATCGCGGGTATTTGCGCGAGACGGGCGAGTGGAATTTTCAGGAGGTCACCGTGAAGGGTTCCACCATCGTTGTGGAACTGAATGGCACGGTGATCCTGGACGTCGACTTGAGCAAGATCACCGAGTACATGGCCAACCGTCCCCACCCGGGCAAGACGAACGAGCGCGGCCATTTTGGTTTTGCCGGACACGGCGACGCGGTTCAATTTCGCAACGTCTCGATCAAGAAACTGTAGCGGCAGGATCCATTGCAAGCGACGGGGCACGGGTTGCCGCGGCGAAGTCCGCGGCAACCCCGCCATGTCGTGCGTTACGTCAAAAACTGCAGGTGATCGTCACCGGTTCCGCGATACGCATCAACGCCGTCCAGCAACTGCAGGTCGGACCCGATGCCGCCGTTGACGCCGTCGATCGCATTGTCGTTGCTGGCGTTTAGCGCGGCCAGCATCATGTTGACGCGCGTGGCAAAGTCCGTGGACGTGCTGAACCAGATCGTATTTCCAGCGGTCCTCAAGGCGCTATCGGCAACGCCGGGCAAGCCGCCACCGACCACATCGTCGCCCTGGTTACCTTGCACGCCGTCCGATCCAGCGCCCCCGAAAACGATGTCGGCGTCCTGGCGACCGAACAGTTGATCGTCACCCGAACCACCGAGCAGAATATCGTTGCCGCTGCCGCCGGACAGGATATCGTTACCGTCGCCGCCGTCGATGAAATCATGCCCTTCTCCGCCCGAGGCGGTATCGTTGCCGGCTCCGCCATTGATCGTATCGTTGCCGAGCACGCCCAGCAGGTAGTCGTTGCCGGCTTCTCCGTTGATGGTATCGTCGCCGACGCCACCGTCCACGCGATCATCTCCCGCGCCGGCAAAGAGTGAATCGTCGCCGCCTCCGCCAAGTAGCCTGTCGTTGCCGCTTCCCGTAACGATGGCGTCGCCGCATGAGCCGCCGGCCACGTAGTTGTCGCCGTTGCCGGCGTCAATCTGGCCGCACAGGTTCTGCAGGTTCCCGGCCATGATGATATGATCCGGACCATCTCCCGTGGTAATCGTGGTCATGCCGCTTTCCGCAAAGAAGGGGCCAAATGCCGTGTCGTCGACCTGCACGTAGACCGTGCCGTTGATGCCTGCCGACAACACAATGCGATGCGTCGCACCGTCATTGGCATCGACAACCAGGTTGCCGGACGTGTCGACATAGACGTTCAGCGGTCCCCCACCTTCGTCCACGTCCGTCAGATTGATCGTGATGGTAGCGGTATCGGTCAAGCCACCCCGTGTATCCGTGACCTGGACGTCCAACGTGAAGCTCGGCGTCGTCTCGAAGTCGAGCAGCGCTTCGTCGACAGCCGAGCTATTGCAGCCGGCGTAGATCCCAAAAACCGAATGACAGATGACCACATTCACCAAGAACTTAAT
>CALBSZ010000580.1 GCA_937967665.1 uncultured Planctomycetaceae bacterium | reverse complement strand
GTGCCAGCTTGACCTCCATGTCGAGCACTTACTTTTCCGCCTTGTTCAATTCCTGCCGCGACTTGGCAATCTCGCTTTCCGACTTCGACACGTCCCCGTTCGCCTTCCGCAGGTTGGCGATGGCGTAATCGATGTCAATCTGCGCTTTGTCCGACTTGGCCTGCCGTTCCCGTTTCTTCCCCTCCAGTTCCGCGCGAGCCGCCTCGACGTACGCCTCCGCGCGGCTGACTTTCGCTTTTCCCTCGCCCAGTTTCCGTGCCACTTCCTGTAGCTTTTGCAGAGAAATGTTGCCTTCGGCGTGCAGCATCTTCGTGCGCTCGTACTCCGCTTCCAACTGCGGTATCGCCGCTTGGTATTCGATCAGTTGTTGCTGTTCGGCCTGTACCTTTCTCTCCGCGTTCTCTACGTAGGCGTCCTGCGCGGCGATGGTCTCCTCTCTGACACGCACGTAGGCAACCCGCTGGGCTTCGAACGATTCCACGATCATCTTGGCTGCTTCGAGGGCGCTTTCGCTGGCCCGCAGATGTTCCCGCGCGGCGACCACTTGCTGTTGGCTGTTGCGCAGTTGATCCTCAAGCCGCGACGTGTAACCGGCATCCAGGTCCTGGATTTCGACCAGGAACTGTCCCTTGGTGACCCATGCGTTTTCCACCAGCCCTTCGCCCCAGCGGACGATGCGTCCCTTGATTGGCGCTTCAATAGTTTGACGTCGCTCGCGCGGCGCGTACGCCACCACGTCACCCGAACCAGTAACCGACTGTTGCCAGGGAGCGAAGACCATCAGGCAGATGGTGATCAACAGTCCCACGAGGAGCACTTTGGCCGTCCTCCGGGAAAACCTGGACGATCGTGCCAATTGCAACGACGGCATCAAGGTTTCGCTGTATGCCACAGTGGACAGCATCCGCCGGTGAGGAATCTCGGTGGCTTTGTCCTGTTGAGCCAAATTAATCATGTTGGCCATTCCCTGAGGATTTCGGTGTCGTTACTTTTCCAGTGGTCGTACGCGTTAATTCCAATTGACGATTGCAGATGTTCGCCAGATCTTCCCGCCCCGTAACCAGGACCAGCTTCCAGGGATGCTCCGGGCGGCACAGCCATGTGGTCAATCCGATCGCTTCCCGGTCGGGCAGCACGTCCAGGGTCCGATCGATCAGCAAGAGCTCGGGTGCTCCGACGCAAGCGCGTGCTACCATCAAACGCCGCTGCTGAGTCGAACTGAGCGGATCACCCGTAGTCCTCAATGATGTACCCAGTTGTTCCGGCAGTCGCAGCAGATCATCCAGCAAGCCAACGTCTTCGAGTGACTTGCGAACATGCGCTGCCGAGACGTGCGGGCGGCCGACGCGCACATTATCGGTGATGGAACCCTCAAAGATCTCGACATCGCGCACCATCGCCACGAACTGCCGCCACGACTCGGGATGCATTTCACGCACTTCCGCGCCCTGCAACGTGACGCGACCGCTGTCCGGCGTCTTCATGCCGAATAGCAGATTGATCAACGTACTTTTGCCGCTCCCGCTGGGACCTGTCACTGCGATCCGGTCACCCGCCTTGATGGTCAGATTGAAATTCCGCAGCACTTCAATGGCGTCGGCACTCTTACAACTCACGTTGCGAATTTCGATTTCATCCGCGCTGTCGTCAGGCAACGCCACCAGTCCATCTTGCGGCTCGAGCGGCAAATCGAACAAGGAACCATGCTTATCGACACAATCCAGGATTTTGTAGAAACTTCCAATCTGTTTCCCTAGTCTCGCGAACTATCCGACAATTACCGCCACCATCAGTTCGGCTGCGACCAGTTGTCCCAGCGTCAGCTGCCCGGAGATGACCAGCCAGCCGCCCAATCCCAGCAGGATGGTACTGGCCAGGGCCTGCATGCCGAGCGCAAAAACGATCTGGCGCATCAGAATGCGAAAGTGGTTGCTCCTCGCTTCCAGATAATCAAACGTCAACTGGTCGGTTCGCTCGATGGCGAAACGGGCAGAGCCGTCGTAGCGAAACGCCGTGGGGCAACCAGCCAGATCCTCCAGCCATGCCGCCATGTGATATTTCGTCTTTGACTCCTTGATGCTCGACTTCACCGCGCCGCGCCCCAACACGAAGACGATGATCGCCAGCATCGCCAACAACAGGACATCGAATCCCAGCAGCCACGGATGGTAGAACGCCAGCATGGCCATGCCGATCACCGTCCCCAATACCAGGGACACGCCGTCCAGCAACAGTTGAGCGGCGACCTTCTGCACCGTGACGACGTCAAAGAAACGATTCACCAGTTCGCGTCCGGATTGGCCGCCGAGCAACTCCGTGCGGACGCGCGGCAAACGATAGGCGATGTCGGCCGCGACACGTACGAAGAGTCGCCGCTGGATGATTTCGACAACATGAGTCTGCAGGGCCCGCAACGCGGCGGAGAAGGACAGGAAGACCAGCAGCATTAGCGAGAGTATCACCAGCGGTTGCAGGAACCGACCGAAAGCAACGGTGTTGACCAGCGTCTCGACCGCGATCGGCGTCGCCAATGCCAGGATTCCAATCACCAACGCAAACACGATCACAACCCAAATGTCGGTCCACTCCGGCTTGAGCAACGACCAGAGCCGCTGGACCGGTTTCATATGCTTTGCGGCGTCCGCGGCCGGGATTGTGATGTTCGGCGCCGCAGCAATGCAGCGCAGCGTGCCCTCGGAATGGGCACGCTCCAGCGTCGCCCGAAACGATCTCGGCGACTGCCGACTCGTTGCCATCTCGTGATCCGAGCGGGCTACCAGGATTTGGCCGCGTTTGACTTGTCTCGCTGCCAACCACGAACCGTCATCGCAGCGCGCTAAAATCTGCACACCGTCGTTGACCATCTCGCAAATTTCGTCGATCGTCCCTTCGATCGACTGGCAACGCAGTCCCAGCCTTTGGAAAGATCGGTCCAGCCAGGTTCGCCATTCCAAACGATCGCTGCCTTCGATTCCCGTGGCCGCTTTTTCCAAGGCATCGCGAATGATCGAAGGGGATACGGAACGATCGGTTAGGAAGCCCATCTGCTCATAGATCCACACCAGCGATTCCACATCGTCGTGAATCCCACTAGCAAATCGAGAGTCGGGCCGCGTACTTGTCTCTGGCATGAGGCTTATTCGCCGTTTCAAATTGGCTTCGGATCAATCGACCGGTCGCGAATCAGGGTACCATCATGCCCGAACACGGCGATTCGCGCCAAGAAGCGGTGTTTTCAGGCGGTACACGGACACACATGACACTATCGGCTACTGTACGATAGGCGCAAGGTAAATCATTGACAATTAGAAAAAATGAAACAGTTTCATCGTAAAAATGCAGCCTTCCCCGCGACGTCATGCCGATTCGATCAATGCCAGGCGACCATACTGAGGCGGCAGCAGAATGCTGCTGAACAGACCCGCAGCGATGCGACTCCGCTCGCGTCTGCCCTTCCTCCAAACGCGTAGCGAGCGCCTGCCCATCCCTGCGGATCTCAATCCAGATCGATCTGCCGAAAGATAGGCAAGTGCCTGTAATACACTTCCAGCGTGCAAACGGCGAGCGCCGTCATGTAGATCCGACCGCCGGCACTGGCATGGTCTCCGCGCGGATCCCAACTGCCAGCCGCATTGCCGCTCTTCAACTGGCTGCTGACCAGGATATCTCGCATGCGTGAATTCCAGCGTTCCCATTCCGGCCCGCCGATATGATGGAACATCTGCGTGCCGTAGTACCAGTAGTAAATATTTGGCGACTCGGCGCGCGGCAGGTGATTTTCCGCCAGCCACCTGGTGCCTTGCATCAACCCGGGTTCATCTTTTTTCCAGCCCAGGTACATGCGGCAAAGCAATGCTTCGGCGGTCATGGTTTCGGTCGCGGGGCGACCGCGCATGTAGGCGTAGCGAGCCCCATCGTGGGAACTGACCGTATCGAGGAACTGGCCGGAGAGTTCCAAAACGCTGGGAACTCCGTCGGGATCCTCGCCTGGACGATGGACGTTCAGATTCGCCGCTTTGGCGCTCTGCAATGCCATCAACTGCCAACCAACGACACTCGTATCGCCCGCTTCACCCGGGCGGTAACGCCAGCCGCCGGCGTGGTGCTGCGCGGCAATGATGAAGTCGATGGCCTTCTGGGCTGGCACACGCAGTTCCTCGTCGCCGCTGATCCAGAAGGCTTCGCAGAGGACGATGGCGGCTTGACCTTGCGCGTACATGCCCGAGTTCCCTGACGAACCGGCGCGCATGTCGCCATCGGGTTTCTGGTGTTGGATCATCCAGCGTAGTCCTTTGGAGACTTCGTTTTTGTAGCGGCCCACCAGGTGCGTCTGTCCCGCGCCCAGAAACGGCAACAGCGCCAGCGAAGTTCCCGCGGCGTCGCTGCGGATGCCGCCATCCAGCTCCCAGCGGCCGTCCGGTTGCTGCTGTTGGGCAAGCCACCGCAAGCCGCGCGCGACAGCCGCTTCGGTGAGCGTCGTGCCCCCTTCCGCCTTCACCATTTCGACGCGCACACGCGGGTCGCGTGCCGCCAGCGCCGCGGACGGGCTGCCGTGCTGCGTTATCTTGCTCTTGACGGCGTTCAGTTCGGGCATCTGGGGATCGATGGTATTCGGATCGACGCGCAGTTCGCGGGCGTCTTGATCGGCCCGAACCATGGCCTCGCGGACATTGGGGTTATCGAGATTTGTTTTCGGCGGCACCGGCAAATCGAACTTGATTTCGTCCTTCGGGTCGATCTGCACTTTCGTTCCGCCCTCCTTCACGTCGGCGCTGACAGTGGCCGACAGTGTAATCAGATCTTCATCCACTTCGTACGGCAGCGTGAAGATCGCCAGCAGCATCAGCAGGGCCATGTGGATCACCAGGCTAATCAACCAGGCGGGGGTATCTTTGAACCAGTCCCTGACAACAACGCCCGTCGTTCCGGTGTTGGCCATTTGGCGGATTCGCGCGCGAGCGCCGGTGAGTGGCACGCCGGGATGCCGTCGCCGACCACCGGGATGAGCTGGATGGGTTTGCCATTTCGGCTGGGTGCGTGGGGCGTCGGGAGTACTTGTCTTGCCGGTCTTCGGTGGCGGTGGCGTCGGACGCGGTTGCGGGCGCCGCTGAGGCTCGGTCGGTTTCGGTCTGGCCGCCGGCGTTGGTTCCTGTTTTCGCCCTGTCGATTCCCGAGTCGGCTGCCCCGGCGGATTCGCAGGACGCTGTTTTTCGGGCATCGGGGACCTCTGCGGACGAGGCTTCTCGGGCTTTGTTGCCGCAGCGGGCGGGGAACCTGGTGTCGGCTGCTGCGGCTTGGGCCGCGGACTGGCAACACGCTTTTCATGGCGCCGCTGCTGCTCTTCCATCAGCCGCATCGCCTCGCGTTCCTGCTCTTCCGATAATTCAATACTGATCCCGCAATTCCAGCAGTCGGCAATCATCAGCCACGATCGAATGGTCATGGGAGCGCGGCAATCGGGACAGCCGCACATCAACACGTCCCCTTCGATCCATAAGCCGCCCGGGCCAGCCTGACCTGACGAAGCGGCGGTCGACTCGCCGCGCGGCGGTGTGGCTGGTTTCGGCAGCGAACTGGGTCGGGATTCTTCCGGGATGTCGGGAAGCGGTTCGTCCGAGGCCAAATCGAACATGGGAACCTGCGACGTGAACAGTTCGCGGCCCGAGGAATCCTCGAGACGTACCTCCCCCGATCCGTCGATCGGAATGAAGTCAAAGGCGAAGCTGGAATCAGGGTTCAAATGCGCAGACATGCGTTCCACTTTGCATCGGCGACGCAAAACGAGGCAACCTGTTATTTTAGCAGGAAAAAACGCCGGTCGACAAGCGATTCGCGGGATTTGGCCGGAAAGTCGCCGCGGTCTTGCGGTCTGTCGAGCGAACAGTCACCATCGAAGTGTGGTATTGGGAGGTGTTTGCCGTTATCGTGGTTCTTTCCGCGAATCGTTCTCGATTTTCAGCGTCAATTTCGTTCAGGTCCCCTGGACGCACGTGGTCCCTGTATATAATTGGCCCGACAGCGGGGGGATTTGTTCCAGCAAGAGGTTTTTGATGCCAACTCAGCTCCAAAACTCCATTTTTCAGCTCGAAGAAAATATGAGCCGGGTGGTGCTGGGAAAATCGGATGTCATCCGCCGCTGCGTGGTGGCTCTGCTGTCGGCCGAGCATATCTTGCTGGAAGACGTCCCGGGTGTGGGCAAGACGCTCATCGGCAAGGCTCTGGCGAAAAGCCTTGACGGCCATTTTTGCCGTTTGCAATTCACCCCCGATCTGCTCCCCAGCGATATCGTCGGCAGCACCGTCTTTAACGGCAAGACCGGAGACTTCGTCTTCAACAAGGGCCCCATTTTCGCCAATGTGGTCCTGGCCGACGAAATCAACCGCGCCCCTCCGCGGACACAAAGCGCGTTGCTGGAGGCGATGAGCGACGGTCAGGTTTCCATCGACGGACACACCTACGAGCTGCCTCGGCCGTTCATGGTCATCGCCACGCAGAACCCGTTCGAGTACGAAGGGACCTACACACTGCCGGAGAGCCAGCTGGATCGCTTCCTGTTGCGTGTTTCGATGGGATACCCGGATCGGAGTTTCGAACGCCAGGTGCTGGAGAATCACCGTCAAGGCGAGCCGGTCGATGAGTTGCTTCCGACGCTCGATTGCCAACAAGTCCAATCGCTCCAGCAAGCGGTGCGCCATGTGGACGTGGACGATTCGATCTACGAATACATCCTGGACATTGTCGATGCGACTCGGCAGAGCGAAGAACTGCAAGTCGGGGTCAGTACGCGCGGCGCGTTAAGCCTGTACCGCGCCGCTCAGGCGTCGGCCTTCCTGGATGGTCGCACGTATGTGATCACGGACGATGTAAAAGGATTGTGCGTGCCGATCTTGGCGCATCGGGTGATTACGCGGGGCTATTCGGCGGCGGGGCAGCGGGAAATCCTGGAAGCCACGATCCAGCGCATCGTTGACGAAACGCCTGTGCCGGAATAGCGCGGAAAGTCGGTCCAAAGTTATGGCTCAGAGTTACCGCATTCGTGCTCGATTATGCCGCGAGGGCAGCTACTTCCTTTTTGTGCTGTTGTTTATCATCGGCAGCGCCGTCTTCCGGGATGTGAACCTGCTGTACCTTCTGGCCGGCATGATGATCGGGCCGCTGCTGTTCAACTGGCGGCTGGTGATGGTCAATCTCCGCAAGCTGGAATTCAAACGGCAGGTCCCGGACCACGTCTGCGCGGGTGAAACACTTCAGGTTCACGTCTCCGGTAAAAATGGTCGCCGCTGGCTCGATAGCTGGGCAATTGCCGTGAAAGACCGGATCGAAAAAACCGCGGGTCCGATGCTGGCAGGTGATGACGGCGCTTCCTTCGTGACGGTGATGCTGCCGCGCATCAGCGTCAAACAACCGTCGGGAACGAATTACCAATTGCGGATCACGCGGCGTGGTCGGTATCGCCTCGGGCCGCTGTCGGTATCCACGCGGTATCCCTTTGGGTTGGTCGAAGGTCAATTGCAACTGCCGTTAGCCGACGAACTGGTCGTGTTTCCCGCCCTCGGTTCGCTCACGCGTCATTGGAGTCACTGGATGGAGACCGACTTTGCGGGCACTCAGAACAATGCCAGGCGGCAGGGCATCTCCGACGGCGACTACTACGGGCTGCGTGAATGGCGCAGCGGCGATAGCACTCGCTGGATCCACTGGCGCACCTCCGCGCGGACGGGCAAGCTGTCGGTAAAGCAGTTCGAACAGCAGCGTGGCAACGATATCGCCTTCTTGCTGGACTTGTGGGTTCCCGACCAGCCGACCGAGGAAGACCTGGGACGCGTTGAAATGGCAGTCAGCTTCGCCGCCACAATCGTGCACGATGTCTGCCAGCGAGGACGACGGCGGTTGCTGGTCACGGTCGCCGGGCACGAAATCAAACAATGGAACGACCAGTCGAGTCAAAAGCTGAAGGCCAGCATCTTGACGGAACTGGCAACCCTCCAGGGGACCTCGCGGGATAAGCTGGAGGAAGCCCTGGTGCGGCACGCGGCCGCGGCGCGTCCTGGAGCCAGGCGTTTCGTTATCAGCACCCGCCGCGATCGCCTGGAATCACTGCAGCCGGCCATCAACGATGCCGTTGCCGTGAAGATGACGAGTGAATTAACGTGGCTGAACGTTGGCAGCGAACAAGTAGAACACTATTTTCGCCTGGGAAACGAATGAACCGTGCAATCGCCATCAGCGCGGGAACGGGTCGCGACGGAAAACCTGCCACGACCTACAGCTCAAAACTCGAAAACCAATCGAAATACGCCAGATGACTATCGAACGGTTATTGCAAATCCATATCGCCGTGCTGGTAACGCTGGGCACGTTGTTGCTCAGCCTGGGACAGCAGAACAGCATGTACCCCATGCTGATTGTGTTTGCCGTGACCACGTCGATTCTGTTTACCGACATCCTCAAGTGGTTCCAGTTAAACCGCACGGTGGCAAATGTCGCTGCGATTTTTGCGTTGTTCTTTGTGGCCGACTTCTTCCGCCGCGATCGGATTCCGGGCGAGCAGCTGCTGTCGATTGCGAATATGTTGATGTACCTGCAGATCGTGCTGCTGTATCAGAGCAAGAGTCCGCGGGTTTACGGGCACCTGGCGGTGTTGAGCCTGTTGCAGGTGGTTGTCGCCGCGGCATTCAGCGTGGGATTGCAATTCGGCGTTTCTCTGTTGCTGTACATGGTGGCGGGGTTCTCGACGCTGATGGTCTTCTTCATCCATCGCGAAACGCTGCGGATCGAAGACGCAAATGCGGCGTCGCCGCAACCAGCCGCCGCTAGTCCCTGGAAGCTGGCCTTAGGCAGGCCCCCCGCCGTGGTCCTGTCCCAAGGCAGGCGCGGGACTCGGTCCCTGCCTGAAGCGATGCGGGCCACGTTTACTGGCTGGTCCGTCGCCAGGCAGATCTCGGTGATGACGTTGAGCACGATGGTCTTTACAGCCGTCCTGTTCTATTGCACTCCGCGCGTTGGTTCGAATCCGTGGCAGGGCCCGCACGGCCGCTATCGCGCGAAGGTCGGATTCTCGCGGACCGTGTCGTTGAATGACATGCAACAGATACTGCAAGACCCGCAGCCGGTCATGCGGATCGCGTTTGAAGACGCGGAAAAACAGGAGCCTTACGCGGTCCTTGGGGACCTGTACGTGCATGGCGCGTATTTGACCGAATACGGCTTGCACAACGGTTCTTACGGCTGGCGGTCGAAGAGCCGTCGTTTTGACAATCGCCTGCAGCAATACAGGTACGGGCACGATGATGTCCGGCAAATCGTCACCATTGAACCGACTCGGAGTACCGACCTGTTCGCAGTCAATCCGGCATATCGCGTCCCCGAAACTTCCAAGGAAGTCCGCTACGATCCGCGCATCCAGCAGCTGTATCGCGGTGACGAATACGGCACGCAGTTCAAATACGTCATCGGTACGGATGCGTTCCTGCGCGGCATCCAGCGAAGCATTGTTCCGGTCATGGAACGGTCGCAGTATGAAGACGGCGTGCAGTGGTATCACATCGAGCCGACTGTGAAGCACGTTTTGGGATTGCATCACGATGACCGCGGGCCGGAGTTACTGAGGCCGTTTGACACGCCCAACAATCGCCGCCGCGAAGCCCTGCGCTTCGAGAATCTGATCCGCGTGTCGGAGCAGGTCCTGGCCGAACACGGCGCCCAGAATGCCGACCGCTATACCAAAGCCGAGCACTTGCGGAGGCACTTTGTCTTCGACGGCGGCTATCAATACACGCTGGACTACCGCGATCTCCAGCGTAACCCCAATCTTGATCCCATCGAAGATTTTGTCGCCAACCTCCGCCAAGGCCACTGCGAATACTACGCCAGCGCCCTGGCACTCATGTTGCGATGGCACGACATTCCTTCGCGTGTCGTCGTCGGTTACAAGGGCGGCGAATTTAACTCCATGGGCAACTACTACCAGTTCCGGCAGCTGCACGCCCATGCCTGGGTCGAAGCATTCCTGCGCAAGGAAGACATCCCGGAGGATTGGTTCGCTGGTCCCGAACCCCCGGGACTCGTCGGCGGCTGGCTGCGACTCGATCCGACACCCTATTCCGAATCCATCGACGCCCGCGAAGAAGACGAGCCGAGTGTGTTCGCGCGCGTGGAGGAGATGTTGGACTACGCAGAGTTGTTGTGGAATGACTATGTGATGGGACTGAATCCGCAGCGGCAGCAAGACACCATCTTCGAACCGATGTCAGTCCGCACGGAAGATACGCTGGCCAGCATCGCCGCCAGTCCGCAGTGGCAGGCCTGGCGCCAATGGCTGGCGCGCGTGGTGGGAGTCAAATTGAACGAAGGCGAATCGCTGACCTGGGCAATGCTGCGGAAACTGCGGATCGCGGCGTTTGTCGTCGCGGGCATCTATCTGACCTGGCGACTGTCCCGCCTGGTCGCGCTGCGCGGGCGGGAACGGCGAAACCAACATTCTCAGCCGCATTCCACGGTCGATTTCTACCGGCAACTGGAATTGCTTCTGGCCCGTCTGGGCCTCCAGCGTCGTCCAGGCCAGACACAGCGGGAATTTGCCAGTGCCGTCGAGCAGCAGGAAGGACTTTCCCCGGCGATGGACATGCACCTGCGACGGATCACCGATGCTTTCTATCGCGTGCGATTTGGCGGTGCCTCCCTGGACAAGGATGAAACCCAGGCGATACAACATGCGTTGACTTTCGTCGAGGCGCAGCTGGCGGACGTCCAGCCAGCGCGGCAAGACGACGCCCCACAACGCCTGTAATCGAAACGCCGTCCGCGTCGGCCCGCCGGAAACTCGCCTACGGGTCGAACTGATCTTTATACCCGCCGGGATCGCAGACGCGATCCCGAACGTTTTTCGCAGTCCCCCATGAGAATCTAAGTTTGCCATGAAAATTGGAATCATCGGCTATCAGGGCGCTGGCAAGAGCACCCTTTTTCACTGGCTGACCGGCGTCGCTCCCGATCCGGCGCTGGCTCACAAATCACAGTCCGCCATGGCAGTGGTTCCCGACGACCGTATTGAACCGCTCTGCCAGATCTACAAGCCTAAGAAGATCACCCAGGCGTCGCTCGAAATCGTCGATACCCCCGGACTCAGCCGCTCCCACGAAGGCAGCGCGCAGAAGCTGGCTACCATCCGTGAAGCCGGCTGCCTGCTCATCGTGATATCCGCGTTTGGCGGCAATGATGCCGTGGCGGACCTGAAGAACCTGGACGGCGACTTGCTGATTGCCGACCTGGACATCGTGGGCGGCCGCGTGGAGCGGTTACGAGAAGCCGTCAAGAAACCGCGGCCGAATCGGGACGAGCAACTTGCCGAACTCGCCGCCCTGGAACCGCTGCACGAGGCCTTGGAAGAAGAGCGGCCGCTGCGCGATTTGGAACTCAGCCCCGACCAGCAGAAGGCGATTCGCTCGTTTCAGTTGTTCAGCGAAAAGCCGCGCATGATCATTTTCAACACGGATGAAGACGAGACCGGCGATCGCTTCCGGGAGGAAGTTCCGGCGAATACCGATAGCGTGGCGCTGTCGCTGGGCATGCAATTGGATCTGGCTGGCATGGAAGACGCCGAACGCGATGAATTCTGCCGGGAAATGGGCGTGACCGTCTACAACCGAGCGGACCTGATCCGCCGCATCATGGACGCCTCGAAACAGATGCTGTTCTTCACCGCGGGCGAGAAAGAAGTGCGCACCTGGATGATTCGCGTCGGCGGCACGGCTGTGGAGGCGGCCGGCAATATCCACACCGACCTGGCACGCGGCTTCATTCGCGCCGAAACGATGACTGTCGATGATCTGCTCCGACTGGGGAGCGAACGCGAAGTCAAAGCCGCGAGTCTCATGCGGCAAGAGAACAAGGATTATGTCATTCAAGACGGCGACATCATCAACATTCGCCACAATGCCTAACCGACAGCGCCAAGTCTGGTCGTCATAAGCGGGTAAGGGAGTAACAGAATGCGGCACAAACCGACACGGTGCCGACGCCTGCGGCCGAGGGTTAAACACAATACCGTTCAAAGTATGTAGGACGGA
>CALBSZ010000579.1 GCA_937967665.1 uncultured Planctomycetaceae bacterium | reverse complement strand
TAGAGTAACCCAGATAGAGTAACCCAGATAGAGTAACCCAGATAGAGTAACCCAGGTAGAGTAACCCAGGTAGAGTAACCCAGGTAGAGTAAGACCGCACCGGCATGTCAGGCGTTTCGCGGCGAGGCAGTTTTCCGGTCGGGGATTCGAACAATCCGTTGTTGTAGAAAGTAGGGAAGATGACGTTGAATCAATTCGGTTTACCGAGCAAGACGGGTTTATACGATCCGGCGTACGAGCACGACAGTTGCGGAGTCGGTTTCGTAGCGCACATGAAAGGCAAACGCAGCCATCGCATTGTCAAGGACGCCTGGACGGTGCTGAAGAACATGGATCATCGCGGCGCCTGCGGCTGTGAAGTGAATACTGGTGACGGTGCCGGCATCCTCACGGCGCTGCCGCATGATTTTCTCAAAAAGGTGGCCAACAGCGACCTGGGCGCCGCGCTTCCTCCGGCCGGCCAGTTTGGCGCGGGTATCATCTTCTTGCCTCAGCTTGCCGGGGAGCGCGAACGGTGCAAGGCGGAGGTGTCGCGGATTATCGACGAACAGGGTCAACGGCTGGTCGGCTGGCGCAAGGTGCCTCAAGCTACCGACATCGCCGACGTCGGCCAGACGGCGCGTCTGTCGGAACCGCACATGGAGCAGCTGATCATCGCGGCGGGCGTCGATGGCGACGGCCAACCGCTGCAAGGAGACGCTTTTGAAAGGCAGTTGTACTTGATTCGCAAGCGGGCCAGTCAATTGCTGCGCACCGACAAGTCGATGGCGCAGGCAAAGATGTTCTATGTCTGCAGCCTGTCGACAAAGGTCATTATCTACAAGGGCATGTTGACCACGCAGCAGCTGGTGCCCTATTTCCCGGACCTGCAAGACAAGGATTTCAAGACGCATCTGGCAATGGTGCATTCGCGTTTTTCGACGAACACGTTTCCCAGCTGGGACCGCGCGCAGCCTTGCCGGTTCATGAGCCACAACGGCGAAATCAACACCTTGCGGGGCAACATCAACTGGATGCGTGCGCGGGAAGGAAACGTCACCAGCGAGTTGTTCGGCGAGGAACTCAGCAAGCTCTTCCCCATTGTCGAACCCGATTGTTCCGATTCGGGCACGTTCGACAACGTCCTGGAATTCTTGTTGATGACGGGCCGTTCGCTGCCCGAATCGGTGATGATGATGGTGCCCGAGGCGTGGCAGAATCACGACACGATGTCGGAACAAAAACGCGCCTTCTATGAATACCACAGCTGCTTGATGGAGCCGTGGGACGGCCCGGCCTCGGTTGCCTTCACGGACGGCCGCTGCATCGGCGCCGTGCTGGACCGCAACGGCTTGCGTCCGAGTCGTTATTACATCACTCACGACGACCGGGTGATCATGGCCAGCGAAGTCGGCGTGTTGCCGGTCGAGCCCAAGCTGGTCAAGGCGAAGGGGCGGCTGCAACCGGGCCGCATGTTCCTTGTCAATTTCGACGAAGGCCGTCTGGTCCCGGACGAGGAGATCAAGAGCGACTTTGCGAGTCGGCGCGAGTATGGCCAGTGGCTCCGCGAGCACCGGATTGAGCTTTCGGATTTACGTCCCAAGAAGGAACCGCATGGCTTCAATCCGGAAACCCTGTTGCCGCGAATGCAGGCATTTGGCTACACGATCGAGACGATGCAGTTCATGCTGCTGCCCTTGATCACACAGAAGCGCGACCCCGTCGGTTCGATGGGCAACGACGCGGCCATCGCGGCGCTCAGCGACAAGCCGCGGATGCTGTACGACTACTTCAAGCAGTTATTCGCGCAGGTCACGAACCCCGCCGTGGATTCGATTCGCGAAGAAGTCATCATGTCCTTGGAATGCTACATTGGCCCCGAGAAGAACCTGCTGGAGACGTCTCCGGAGCACGCGGCGCGGTTGAGAATCCCGCATCCCATCATTACCAACGAAGAGCTCGCCGCCATCCGGCATATGGACCATCGCGGCTGGAAAACCAAGACGATCGACATCACGTTTCCCCGCAGCGCGGGCAGCACGGGCATGCTGGCTGCCTTGGACCGGATTTGCCAGGAGGCGGAGCAGGCGATTGATCAGGGCTACAACCTGGTGGTGCTGTCGGACCGTTCCATCGACGCCGACAATGTGCCGCTCAGCACATTATTGGCATGCGGCGGAGTGCACCATCACCTGGTCAGCCGGGCCAAGCGAACGCAGATCGGCATCGTGCTGGAAACGGGCGAGGCGCGGGAAGTGCATCATCACTGCTTGCTGGTCGGCTACGGAGCCGACGCGATCAATCCGTACCTGGCGTTCGAATCGCTATGGCAGGCTCGCCTGGATGACCTGCTGGACAAGGAGGAGTTCACGGACGACGACAAGATCGTGGCGGCCTATCGCAAGGGCGTGGCCAAGGGGATGCTGAAGGTCATGGCCAAGATGGGCATTTCCACTTTGCAGTCGTACAAGGGCGCCCAAATCTTCGAAGCACTGGGATTGCAAAACGACGTGATTGATCGCTGCTTTGCCAACACGCCCAGTCGCGTGCAGGGCGTGAACTTCCACGTGCTGGCTCAGGAAACATTGCGGCGCCACGCGCTCGGCTATCCGGAAGACGAGAACGACGCACTGAAATCGCTTCCCAATCCGGGCGAATTCCACTGGCGCAGTGCCGGCGAACGTCACATGTGGGACCCGCAATCGATCGCCGACATCCAGGTGGCGTCGCGGGCCAACAACCAGGACGCCTACTGGCGGTTTTCCAATCACATCAACGAGGATTCGCGGACGCGCTGTGCGCTGCGGGGGCTGTTGAAGTTCAAAGAGGACGTCAACGGCGGTCCGATTCCGATCGAAGAAGTGGAACCGGCCAGCGAAATCGTCAAGCGTTTCTGTACGGGCGCGATGAGCTTCGGGTCGATTTCCGCGGAAGCGCACGAGACGCTGGCGATTGCCATGAACCGACTCGGCGGCAAAAGCAACACCGGGGAAGGAGGGGAGGATCCGAATCGGTTCAACCCGCTTCCCAACGGCGATACCAAGCGTTCCGCGATCAAGCAGATCGCGTCGGGGCGGTTTGGTGTGACGATCTGGTACCTGACTAACGCCGATGAATTGCAGATTAAGATTTCGCAGGGTGCCAAGCCGGGCGAGGGCGGGGAACTGCCCGGAAGAAAAGTTGATCAGAACATTGCCCGCATCCGGCATTCCACGCCGGGTGTCGGACTGATCAGCCCGCCGCCGCATCACGATATCTATTCAATTGAAGACCTCGCGCAGCTGATCCACGATTTGAAGAACGCCAACCCCAGCGCTCGGGTCAGCGTGAAGCTGGCTTCGGAAGTGGGTGTCGGTACCGTGGCTGCGGGGGTGGCGAAAGGGCACGCGGACCACATCCTGATTTCGGGCGATACGGGTGGCACCGGCGCTTCGCCGCTCACCAGCATCAAGCACGCCGGCCTGCCGTGGGAACTGGGAATCGCCGAAACGCACCAGACCCTGGTCATGAACGACTTGCGCAGCCGCGTTATCCTGCAGACCGACGGCGGTTTGAAGACGGGTCGCGACGTCGTCATTGCCGCGCTGCTGGGGGCCGAAGAAATGGGTTTTTCGACGGCGCCTTTGATCACGCTGGGATGCATCATGATGCGAAAGTGCCATTTGAATACGTGTCCCGTCGGCATTGCGACCCAGGATCCCGTTTTGCGGCAGAAGTTTACCGGTAAGCCGGAACACGTGGTGAATTACTTGTTCATGGTGGCCGAGGAAGCGCGGCAGATCATGGCGCGGCTTGGTTTTCGACGGATCGACGAAATGATCGGCCGCGTCGATGTGTTGGACGCGAACGCCGCGATTGCGCATTGGAAGTCAGATGGTCTCGATCTGACGCGGATTTTGTCGCGGACCAATAAGCCGAACGAG